>DASZOD010000294.1:0-2071 GCA_035550935.1 Egibacteraceae bacterium
CCGCCGACCGGGCCGTGCTGTACGGCAAGGACGCCGCCGCACCCCGGCGGAGGGCGTCCACCACCAAGGGCATGACCGTGCTGCTGGCGCTGGAGGCGGGCACGGTCACCGACACGGTGACGGTGTCGGCGGCGGCCGCCCAGGCCGACAACCGGCCCGGTGCGGCCGGCTCACGCGCCGTGGACGTAGCGCCGCAACGCCCGCGCGAGCAGCGAACGCTTCATCCGCCCGGTCAGGGAGGCGAGCTTCTCCAGCTGACGGGTGGCCTGCCGGCGGGCCTCGGGGTTGCGCTGGCGCAGCAGCGGGGTCACGAGCTGTTCGAACAGTGCCAGCTCCCGATCGACGAACTGGCGGTACATGCGCAGGTGGCGAGGTTCGAGCCCGAGCCCGAGCAGCTCCCGGGCGGCCCGCGCCGCGAGCAGGTCGTCGCCGTCGAAGGGTCCCAGCTCCTCGCCCCGCTCCCCCACGATGCCGTAGTCGCGCAGGTCCCGGATCGTGCCTGCGTCCAGGCCGGTGGCTTCACCGAATTCCCGCAGCGACAGCGACACCGGCTCGGGGGGCGGCTCGAGCAGCGGCCGTTCGGCGGCGGCGACCGCTTCCAGGGCCTGCGCGATCTCGGCGGCGCGCCGGGCGCGCAGGTGGTCGCTGTCGGGCTCGGACGGCGCCGGCACGCCCGCGGTGGCGGAACCCGGCCCTTCGCCGGAGTCGAGGCGCTCCAGCTGCTCACGAATGACCTTCAACGGCAGGTAGTGGTCCCGCTGGGCGGTGAGGATGAAGCGCAGCCGGTCGACGTCGTCGTCGGTGAACTTGCGGTAGCCCGACTCGGTGCGGTCGGGATAGATCAGCCCCTCGGACTCCAGGAAGCGGATCTTGGAGATGGTGATGTCCTCGAATTCTTCCTTGAGCTGGTTGAGGACCTCCCCGATGGTGAAGCCGTCCGCCGCCACGATCGCGCTTCGCCCGCGCTCTCAGGCCGCCGGCTGGGCGATGAAGGCCACCAGTTTGAATTTGCCGATCTGAACCTCGTCGCCGGTCGACAGCAGCTGATCCTCGCTACGCCGACCGTTGACGTACGTGCCGTTGAGGCTGCCCACGTCGTGGATCCAGAAGCGCTCGCCGTCACGGCGGAACTCCGCGTGGCGGCGCGACACGGTGATGTCGTCGAGGAAGATGTCGCTTTCGGGATGCCGGCCGACGGTCACCACGTTGCGGTCCAGCAGGTAGCGCGCTCCCCGGTTCGGGCCACGCACCGAGACCAGCAGCGCGGTCCCCGGCTCCAGTTCCCTGCTGATCGTCGCGCTGTCGACACCCAGCGCCTCGTACTCGGCGACCTCACTGGCCTCCCGGACGTCCTCGGCGCGCAGCACGCCGGTCGTGGCGTCCCCACCGCGGCGCAGCGGGCGCCCGCAGTTGCCGCAGAAGTTCGCATCCGCGGGGTTTTCGTGTCCGCAGTGCGTGCAGTACATCGGCTCGCCCACGTCGACCTCGCTGCAGCGGCCGGTGAGTCGGCTATGGAATGGAGCGGAAATCGTAGCAGAGCAACGGATCGCACCAACGGGCGCTGTCCGCGCTAGGCCGACTCGGTCAGCTTCTCGTAGTCCTGTGCGCTGAGGAGCCGATCGAGATCGCCGACGTCGTCGGCCTCGATCACGACCATCCACCCCCCGCCGTAGGGATCGCTGTTGACCAGCTCGGGCTGAGCTTCCAGCGACTCGTTGCGCTCGACGATCCTGCCGGTCACCGGCGCGTAGAGGTCGGCCACGCTCTTGGTCGACTCCACCTCGCCGAACGGCTGGCCCCGCTCGACCCGCGTGCCCGCCGCCGGCAGGTCCACGTAGACCACGTCGCCGAGCGCGTCCTGAGCGTAGTGCGTGATGCCGACGGTGATGCGCGCATCGTCCGCGCGGGCCCACTCGTGCTCCTCGGTGTACTTCAGGTCCTGCGGGTTCACGTCGTGATCCTCCCTGTCCAGCTGCCGGCGGCTGCCAGGATCGGCCGCTCTAAGCCCGGCGATGCTACCTCCCGCATCCGCGCCAGCCGGCTGCCCCGCCGCCGCCCCTACCCCCGGTTC
>DASZOD010000295.1:0-8629 GCA_035550935.1 Egibacteraceae bacterium
GCCCCGACCATGCGTCCCCGGCCGGCCTGGCGCCACACCACCGCCAGCCCGCGCCCGTACAGCCAGCCGCCCACCACCACGCCGACCAGGACGGTCGGCTCCAGGGTCCAGGCCCTCCACAGGTCGTGAGGCGCGACCGGCGCGCCGGCGTGCGCGAGCACGCTCACAGGCACGGGTCCAGGAAGAAGTTGGGGCTGCCTTCGACGAGGATCAGCGCCAGCGAGATCCCGTTCAGCCACAGCCCGGCCAGGGCGACGAACCTCGCCTCGGCCACCACCCGGCCCTCACTGCTCATCCTGCGGAACTGCAGGCAGTGCAGGATCGCCCACCCGGTCAGCAGGGCCATCGCCACGGTCAGTCCGTGCAGCGCCAGAATCCCGGGCAGGCCCCTCTCGCAGGCCAGCGGCACCAGGAACATCATGCCGACGATGTGGGTCATCCAGTAGGTCAGCCCGCCCAGCAGGGCGTGCCACAGCTTGAAACCCTCCAGCTTCTGGCCGTTCTCGGTCTTGGTCGCCATCGGCTCGCCCGGTCAACTCAATGCTTCAGCAGCGGGTGCAGGTGAGGGAAGAGGTAGACGGTAGAGAACACCACCACCCAGATCCCGTCGACGAAGTGCCAGTAGAGGGTGGCCACCTTCACTCCCGTGTGGCGCCGTCGCGAGTACCAGCCCCGCTGGGCGCCGTAGAACACGAACGCGAGCATGAGCAGCCCGACGATGAGGTGCGCGGCGTGGAAGCTGGTGATGGTCCAGAACAGCGACCCGTATACGTGCGTGTCCCAGTGGAACGGCAGCTCGTAGTACTCGATGAAGTGGCCGATGATGAAGGCCAAGCCGAGCAGAAATGCCCCGGCCACACCCCAGCGCAGGCGGGCCTGGCTGCCCTTCTGGATGCCCTTGTCGGCGATCTCCATCGGGATGCTGCTGGCCAGCAGGATGACGCTGCGAGCCCCGACCTTCATCAGCTCCGGCGGGTGGGTGCCCTCGGTCGGCCAGTGATCGTGGTTCATGGCGATGAACAGGTAGCTCATGATGAGCAGGGCGAACAGCACGCTCTCGGTGGTGATCGTCCACACGACGCCCCACCAGCCCAGCGATCGCCCCTCCGGGAGCGCGGCTTGGACGCGCTCGACGGCGACAGCCTCGCCGACGCTCACGCCATCTCCTGTTCGCGTTCCTGCTCGGGCTCGGGTTCGGGCTCGGGTCCGTGCTCGTGCGGTTGGAACCAGCCGATGGCCGCGCCCACCGCCCCCAGGAAGCCGAGCGCGATCAGCTGGACGTTGGTGAGCAGCACGCCGACGCAGATGACGGTGAGCGCGAACGCGAGCACGATCGGCCAGTAGGTCGGCTCGGGCATCGGCAGCACCGCCTCGCGCCGGGCGTCGAGGCCGGCGGTGCCCAGCGTCTCCTCTTCCATCTCCGCGGGGGCGAGGACCTCGCCGCCGTGCTCGGGCTCGGTGACGATGCCTTCGCGGTGATCCTCGTTCCACAGCGGGTTGCGGCTGCCCACGACCGGGATCTCCAGGAAGTTGTAGTCACGCGGGGGGGAGGTCGTCGCCCACTCCAGCGAGTCGGCCTCCCATGGGTTGGGCCCGGCCGCAGCGCCCCGTTTCCAGGCCCAGGCGAAGTTCGCGATCACCACCAGCACGCCGAGGGCGAACACGAACCCGCCGATCGTCGACAGCATGTTCATGCCGTCCCAGCCCAGCTCGGACTGGTAGGTGTAGACCCGCCGGGGCATGCCCCACAGCCCCAGGATGTGCTGGGGGAAGAACGCCACGTTGAAGCCGATGAACATGAGCCAGAAGCTGGCCTGCGCCAGCGGCTCGTTGAACATCCGTCCGGTGAACTTGGGGAACCAGTAGTGCAGGGCGGCGAACATCGGGAACACCACCCCGCCGTTGAGCACGTAGTGGAAGTGGGCCACGATGAAGTACGTGTCGGTCGCCTGCCAGTCGAAGGCGATCACGGACACCATCACGCCGGTGATGCCGCCCAGCACGAACACCGTCAGGAAGCCGACCGAGAACAGCATCGGCGACTTCCAGCGCACCCGGCCCTGCCACAGGGTCGCCAACCAGGCGAAGATCTGCACCCCGCTGGGGATGGTGATGAGCAGCCCGGCGGCGGAGAAGAAGCTGCCCACCAGCACCGGGACGCCGGTGGCGAACATGTGGTGCACCCACACCCCGAAGCTGATGAACGCGATCGCCACCAGCGACGCGGCGACGGCCAGGTAGCCGACGATGGGCCGGCGCGCGAAGACCGGGATGATCATCGAGATCACCCCGGTGGCGGGCACGAACAGGATGTAGACCTCCGGGTGGCCCCAGAACCAGAACAGGTGCTGGTACAGCACCGGCAGGCCGCCTCCGCCCGGGTTGTAGAAGTGGGTGCCGAAGGCCCGGTCGAACTCCAGCAGCACCGCGGCCAGCGTCACGCCCGGCAGGGCGAAGACGATCATGAACGACGTGGCGAGAAAGGCCCACACGAACAGCGGCAGGCGGCTGACCGACATGCCCGGGGCCCGCAGCTTGAAGGTGGTGACGATGAAGTTGATGCCGCCGACGGTGGTGGACACGCCCAGGAACGCCACGCCGATGGCCCAGAAGTCCATGCCCATGTCCGGCGAGAACTGCGAGCCGGTGAACGGCGGGTAGGCGAACCAGCCCGCCGTCGGCAACTGGTCGACCAGGTAGCCGGAGTAGATGAAGATGCCCGCGAACAGGTACACCCAGTAGCTGAAGGCGTTCAGCCGGGGGAAGGCCATGTCGCGGGTGCCGATCTGCAGCGGCAGGATGTAGTTGCCGAAGCCGGCCACGATCGGCGTGTTGAACAGGAAGATCATGGTCGTGCCGTGCATCGTGTACAGCTCGTTGAAGGTCTGGGGGTCCACGAGCGTGTTGTCGGGGACCGCCAACTGCAGCCGCATGATCAGGGCCTGCACGCCGCTGAGCAGGAAGAAGATCATGGCGGTCACGATGTAGCGGTTGCCGATCCGCTTGTGGTCGACCGTGGTCAGCCAGCCCACGAGGCCAGGGGCGTCGCGCCAGGTGTGCTCCAGGCGCTCATGGACGGTGGGCGCGGGCTCGCGGAGCGTGGTCACGGGCTCACTCCAGGGTCTCGATGTACTCCACCAGCGCGTGCAGGTCGTCGGGAGCCAGCGGCACCGGGGGCATGAGGCTGCCGGGCTTGATCGCCTGGGCGTCGAGCAGCCAGCCGGCGAGGTGACCGCGGTCGTTGGGGACGGTCCCGGCGCCGATCGTCTCGCGGCTGGCGAAGTGTGTCAGGTCCGGTCCGAGCTGCCCGTCTGCCGTGGTGCCGCGCACCGCGTGGCAGCCCGCGCAGCTGGAGCTCTGCATCACCCGCAGGCCCAGGCGGGCCAGGGCGGTCGTCGGCGGGGACGCCGGTGCGGCCTCGTGCTCGGCCCAGGCGTCGAAGACCGCCGGCTCGTCGGCGATGACGTACAGCGCCATGTTCGCGTGCTGCAGCCCGCAGAACTCGGCGCACTGGCCCCGGTAGACGCCGGGCTCTTCCGCCTCGATCACCCAGGTGTTCGTCCGACCCGGAAAAACGTCGATCTTGCCGTGTAGCTCGGGCACCCAGAAGCTGTGGATGACGTCGACCGAGGTGACCCGCAGCTCGACCCGGCGCCCGACGGGGATGTGCACCTCGTTGGCGGTGACCACGCCGAGCTCCGGGTAGTGGAACTCCCACCAGAACTGGTAGCCGGTGACCTCCAGCACGAGGTCGCCCTGTTCCGGCTCCGCGGCCAGCATGTAGACGTTGACGCCCATGAGGCCCAGCAGCACGACGACCGGCATGGCGATGCCGCCGCCGAAGATCATGAGGCGGCCGGAGCGCCCGTATCCCTCCTGTTCCCCGCTCTTCGGTCGCCGGATCATGCCCCACACGAGCACCACGCAGACCAGGACGAAGATCGCGGCCGACACCGTCGTCATCAGCCAGAACTCGAACTCGGCGCGGCGCGCTCCCGGCCCCTTCGGCGCCAGCGCGCCCGCCCGCACGGCGCAGCCGCTCAGGCTCAGCCCGGCAACGGCGGCTGCGGCCATCCGCCACAGCGCCCGTCGGCGCGCGCGACGGTCGGTCACCGACCCCTATCCCCCATAGCGCCTCCACGCCGGTCGCAAAGCGACAGGTGCCTTTCCGCCGTCTGACGGCCTCAAACCCTAGCGCCTCGGCGGCCCCGTGCGAAGCCGCCCGCCCCCGTGCCGGCTACGTTAGGCTCCCCTGGTCGGCTCGCCGACCGCCGGGCCGCCCGCCCCCGCCGCAGGCGCACACAGGAGTAGCTGCCTTGCCCCAACTTCCCGCCCACGACGTCGCCGACCTCGCGCTCGCCGCGCAGGGCAGGGCTCGCATCGAGTGGGCCGAGCGGGCGATGCCGGTGCTGCGTGCCATCCGCGAGCGCTTCGCCGCCCAGCGTCCACTGGAGGGCCACAGCGTCGCCGCCTGTCTGCACGTGACCACGGAGACCGCCAACCTCGCCCGGACCCTCGCCGCTGGCGGAGCCGGGGTGACCCTGGTGGCCAGCAACCCGCTGTCGACCCAGGATGACACCGCCGCCGCGCTCGTCGCCGAGTACGGCATCTCGACCTACGCCATCCGCGGAGAGGACACCGTCTCCTACTACGGCCACATCGACGCGGCCCTGGACATCGGGCCGACGATCACCATGGACGACGGCTGTGACCTGGTGAACCGGCTCCACGGCCACCGGCCCGAGCAGGCCGCCACGGTCCTGGCCGGCACCGAGGAGACCACCACCGGGGTGATCCGGCTGCGGGCGATGGAGCGCGCCGGGGCCCTGCGTTACCCGATCGTCGCGGTCAACGACACGCCCACGAAGCGGCTGTTCGACAACCGCTTCGGCACCGGACAGTCCACAGTGGACGGCGTCATCCGCGCCACCAACGTGCTGGTGGCCGGCAAGTCCGTGGTCGTGGCCGGCTACGGCTACTGCGGACGAGGGGTGGCCAGCCGGGCCAAGGGCCTGGGCGCCGATGTCGTCGTGACCGAGGTCGACCCGATCCGGGCCCTGGAGGCGGCCATGGAAGGCTACCGGGTCATGCCGATGGCCGACGCCTCCCCGGTCGGCGACATCTTCATCACCGTCACCGGCGACACGTCGGTCCTGCGCGGCGAGCACTTCCAGGCGATGAAGGACGGGGCGATCGTCGCCAACGCCGGCCACTTCGATGTGGAGATCGACATCCCGGCGCTGGAGAAGCTGGCGTCGGCCCGCCGCCAGGTGCGCCCGAACGCCGAGGAGTTCCAGCTCGCCGACGGCCGGCGCATCGTCCTGCTGGCCGAGGGGCGGCTCGTCAACCTGGGAGCCGCCGAGGGTCACCCGGCCGCGGTGATGGACCTGAGCTTCGCCGACCAGTCGCTGGCCGTCGAGTGGCTGGCGGGCCACGCCGCGAAGCTGCAGCCGCGCGTCTACCAGGTGCCGGTCGAGCTCGACACGGAGGTGGCCCGTCTGAAGCTGGAGTCGATGGGCAAGCGGGTCGACGCGCTCACCCCCGAGCAGGAGCGCTACCTGTCCTCCTACGACCTCGGCACGTGATGGACCTGGCCCAGCTGGAGGCGGTGCTGCGCGACCGCCGGGACCACCCCCCGTCCGGCTCGTACTCGGCGACCCTGCTGGCCGACGCCGAACAGGCCCAGCGCAAGATCATGGAGGAGACCTTCGAGCTGTGCCTGGAGCTGGGCCGCCGCCCGCCCGACGCCCGGCGGGTGGCCGAGGAGGCAGCCGACGTGCTGTTCCACCTGCTGGCCGGCCTGGTCGGCGCCGGCGTGGGGCTCGACGAGGTCCTGCGCGAGCTGGAGGCGCGACGCCCGGGCGAGGCATCGAGGTGAGTCGCCAGGCCCGCCTGGCCGTCCCCTCCGGGGGACGGCTGCGCGACGGCTGTCTGACGCTGCTGGCCGGCGCGGGCTACGCCACCGGGATGCTGCACGGCGCCGGCTCGATCGCCGCGATCGACGGGCTGGAGTTCATCGAGATGCGCCCCCGCGACGCGGCAGCGGCGCTGGCCGCCGGCCAGCTCGACGCGGCGTTCCTGGCCACCGACATCGTCGCCGAGCACGACCTTGCCGACCTGCCCGCTCTGCCGCTGGGCTTCTCGCGTTCCGAGCTGGTGGTCGCCAGCCGCGACGACGACGGCCGCCACGACGCCGGGGACCTGCACGGCGCGGTGGTCGCCACGCACATGCCGCGGCTGACAGAACGCTTCTTCGCCCGCAAGGGCATCGACGTCACCGTCGTGGCGATGGGCGGGGCGCTGGAGGGCGTGTGCGCAGCGGGGCTGGCCGACGCGATCGTCGACCTGCGCGAGACCGGCACCAGCCTGATGACCAACCGGCTGCGCGTGCTGGAGGTGGTGGCCCGCTGCGAGGCGCTGTTCGTGCGCCGCCGCGACACCGCCGCTCTGGACGGGCTGACCCTACGCCTGGAAGCGGTCCTGACCGCCCGGCGCCACCGCTACGTGATGCTGCACCTGCCGCGCGAGCGCCTGGAGACCCTGCGGCGGATGTTCCCCGGCCTGGAGTCGCCGACCGTGCTGCCGCTGGCCGGGCGCGAGGACCTCGTCGCGGTGCACTTCGTCGTCGCCCAGGGCGAGCTGTGGTCCCGCCTGGGCGACCTGCGCGTGCTGGGCGCCACCGGCATCGTCGCCCTGGAGCTGCAGGCGCTGCTGGCCTAGGCGGCTCGGTCCCCACCGACGCCTGCGACTCGCGCAACCTCTACGGCTGCGGGCCCGGCGGTGGGGCGGCTGAACGGCATCGGGTTGGTTGCTCGGAACCGACCGTGATCTAGCATACCCACCAGTCGAATCGTGATGCTAGAGTCGAGAACCATGAAGGGCGCACGGAGAACGACCATCGCCGCCGACGCCGACGACCTTGCCACCCTGGAGGCCGAGGCCACGCGCCGAGGCACAGCACTGACGACCGTGATCGCAGAGGCGATCGCCGAAAAAGCAACCGCGCTGCGCACGCGACGCCGCCCCCGTGTCGGCGTCGCACGCTCAACGGATGGCCGCACCGCGGCAGAGGTCGCATCCGAACCGGTCGCGCGCCCGCCCCGCTGATGGCCCTGATCTGCGACACGGGCCCGCTGCTCGCGGCCCTCGACGCCGCCGACCCGGACCACCAGCCATGCGCCGACCTGCTGACAACCGCCACCGAGGATCTCGTGGTGCCGACACTGGTGCTGGCCGAGCTCGACTACTGGTGCCACGCGCGTCTGACAGGCGCGGCGTGGCTGACGTTCCTCGACGACGTCCTCGCTGGCGTCTATCGCCCCGAGCATCCCACGACCGTCGACCTACGACGCAGCAGGAAGCTGCAGGAGCAGTACGCCGACCTCACGCTCGGCGTCGTCGATGCCACCATCGTGGCGCTGACGGAACGACTCCGCGAGACCAAGGTCGCCAGCCTCGATCGTCGACACTTCGCGACCGTACGGCCGACGCATGTCACAGCCCTGACCCTGCTGCCCTGAGCCGCGGCAACAGCGCCGCCATCCGCAACGCCCGCACCGTCATCCGTTCGCTGTCCCGTTACGCCGCCCTGCGCTACCCCGAACACGCCGAGCTGATCCAGCGGGTGCTCGCCGCCCGAGGGCACCACACGATCTCGCACAAGACCGTGAGACTGCCGGGTCCCGTGTGTGCACGCCGACGAGTTCGCCGGGCCGGTGGTGGGCCTCAGGGCGGCGTGCGCGGCGCCGGGACCGGCGAGCGGCACGTCACAATCGGAGCATGGCCAACGAGCTGTTCGCCGTGCGCTGGGTCGGACCCGACGCCGAGGGCGGGCCGGCGGTGCGGCTGCTGGACCAGACGCTGCTGCCGGAGCGCTGGGAGACGGTCGACTGCGCGGACGTGGCCAGCCTGGCCGAGGCCATCCGCTCCCTGCGGGTCCGCGGCGCGCCCGCCCTGGGCGTTGCCGGCGCCTACGGCGTCGTGCTCGGCGCGCTCGTCGACGACGACGCCACCGCCGCCGCCGACACGCTGTCGGCGCAGCGCCCGACGGCGGCGAACCTGGCCTGGGCCTGCCGTCGGGTCCTGGCGGCCGGCCCCGAGGTCGACGCCATGCTCGCAGAGGCCCGGCGCCTGGAGGCCGACAACGCCGCCTCCTGCGAGGCGATGGGTCGCCACGGCGCGGCCCTGCTGCCCGCCGGCAGCCGGCTGCTGACGCACTGCAACACCGGGATGCTGGCCTGCCAGGGGATCGGCACCGCCTTCGGGGTGGCCCGGACCCTGTGGGAGCAGGGCGGGTTGGCGCAGCTGTGGGTGGACGAGACCCGCCCGCTGCTGCAGGGGGCCCGCCTGACCGCCTTCGAGGCCGCGGCGCTGGGCATGCCCCACGCGCTCGTCTGCGACGGCGCCGCCGGGTCGCTGCTGGCCGGCGGCCAGGTGGACGCGGTCGTGGTCGGCGCCGACCGTGTCGCCGCCAACGGCGACACCGCCAACAAGGTCGGCACCTACCCGGTGGCGGTCGTCGCCGCGCGCCACCAGGTGCCGTTCTACGTGGTTGCCCCCACCTCGACGATCGACCTGCGCACCCCGTCGGGCGCGGCGGTGCGCATCGAGCAGCGCGACGCCGAGGAGG
>DASZOD010000296.1:0-1678 GCA_035550935.1 Egibacteraceae bacterium
GGGTGGGCGTGACCAACTCCCACAGACGGAGCGAGCGGGTGACGAGGTTGGATTCACGAAAGGCACCGAAGCTCCGGTCCGGATGCCTGGAGTTGACCGGGTGCGCCTAGCGCCTCATCACCTCGACGGTCACACGGGAACTATCAGAACTCATCGCGCGGACCACCTCCTTTCTGTCGTGCCGCCAGCATGACAGGCGAGCGCGCATCCGGCAACGACGCGTGACGGCGACGCCCGCAGGGCCGATACTGGACCCGTGACCTTCCTCGTCGACGAGACCGCCGTCCGCCTGCGACCGGCCGGGGTGGTGCGGGTCACCGGCCCGGACCGGCTGGGCTACCTGCACACGCTGCTCAGCCAGCATCTGGAGGGCGCCAGGCCCGGGACCGTGGCCGACTTCCTCTACCTGGACCCGAAGGGCAACCCGCAGGCGGCCGGGCGGGCGGTCGTGCACGCCGAGGAGGTCCTGTTGGTGACCCCGCCCGGCGTGGCCGCCGATCTGGCGGCCGCGCTGGAGAAGTTCAAGTTCCTTCTGCAGGTCGAGGCCACCGACGCCGGCGACGCCTGGATGCTGGCGAGCGTGCGCGGTCCGGCCGACGTCGACGTGCCCGGCGCCCGCCGCGAGCCGATGACCGCCGTGCCGCACCCGCCTGGCCTGGTCATCCGCGACCGCTCCGGCGGCGTCGACCTGCTCGGGCCGGCCGCGGGGGTCCGCGACCGGGTGGCCGGGCTGGGGCTTCCGCAGGCGTCCGCCGAGGACTGGGAGGCCTGGCGGATCGGCGCCGGCCAGCCCGCCTGGGGCAGCGAGATCGCTCCCGGCCGGCGACCCCAGGAGCTGGGGCTGCTACCCACCCATGTCCACCTGCGCAAGGGCTGCTACCCGGGCCAGGAGTCCATCGCCAAGACCTACAACCTCGGCCATCCCCGCCGCGGCCTGGCCGTGGTGGAGTTCGACGCCCCGGTCGCCGCAGGCGACCGCGTCCAGGCCGGCGGCAAGACCGCCGAGATCACCAGCGCCACCCGGGTGGGCGACCGCTGGGTTGCCATGGTCATGTTGCCGATGGGCCGCGACGGGCAGCCGCTGGGCGCCGGGACCGTGACCGGCGACGGCCTCCAGGGGCGGGTCGTGCGCCGGGTCGGCGAGGGGCTGCCGATCCCCGGCGCGGGACGGACCGGATGCGCATCCTGCTGGTGTGCCTGGGCAACATCTGCCGTTCGCCGACCGCCGAGGCCGCCCTGCGCGAGGCGCTGGCGGATGCGGGACTGGCCCACCGGGTCGAGGTCGACTCGGCGGGGACCGGCGACTGGAACCTGGGCAAGCCCCCCGACCGGCGGATGGCGACCGCGGCAAGGCGGGCCGGGTTGACGCTGGCGGGGCGCGCCCGGCGGGTGGAGCGCGCCGACCTCGAGCGCTTCGACCTCATCCTGGCCATGGACCGGTCGGTCGCGGCCGCCCTGCGGGCGCTGGCGCCCGACGCGGACACCCGGTCCAAGGTCCGACTGTTCCGGGAGTTCGAAGAGGACGCCGACGGCGAGGAGGTCCCCGACCCCTACTACGGGGGCGAGCAGGGCTTCGCCCGGGTCGTCGACATCGCTCGGGCCGGCGCCCGCGGCCTGGTGGCGCGGCTGCAGGACCTGGGGGCCTAGATCAGGGGCGGCGCGGTCGGCCCGGGCTCGG
>DASZOD010000297.1:0-3812 GCA_035550935.1 Egibacteraceae bacterium
CGGTAGACCTCGACCCGTTCGGCGTCCAGGTCCACATACCAGTACTCAGGCACGCCGTAGCGCTCGTACAGCTCGCGCTTGCGCACCAGCTCCAGGTGGCGCGTCGACGGGGAGGACACTTCGACGACGACGTCGGGCGCCCCGCGGATGTAGCGCTCGTCGATCCGGTCCAGGTGCTCGGGTGCGAGGTAGACCACGTCCGGCTCGACCACGTCCTCTGGCGCGAAGTGCACGTCCAGCGGCGCAGAGTTGGCCCGGCCGCCGTGCTTCCTGGTGTAGGCGCGCAGCCGGAACGTCAGCTCGTCGGCGGCCTCTTGGTGACGGGGCCGGGGTGCCGGGGTCACGATCAACTCCCCGCCGATGAGCTCGCGGCGGAGGTTGTCGTCCGGGAAGCGCTCGAGGTCGCCGTAGACCAGGCCCGTCTGCGGAGCGGGTACGGCCATGGGCGTCCTCCTTCCACCGGCCGACCGTATGCCAGCGACTGAACGCCATGATCGCAGAGGCCGGGCGCCTGTGGACGTGCGCCCGGTTGAGAACGCCAACCTGCCCTTCGAGGCGCCCGGGGCTGTCAACCGAAGCGCGTGCGCCCGGAAGTCAGACCTCGGTAGCGGCGGGCATTCCTAGCCCATGGGCAAGCGACGGTTGGCGACCCATCATGGCCAGTCCTTCCCCGTTGCGCCCCAGCTCCGCCGGTCGCAGCGGCGCCCTGCCCGCTCAGCCAGGGGGCGAGTTGCTGGCCAGCTCGACCGTCTCGCCGGTGACGGCGAACACCACCTGCTCGCCGATGTCGACGGCGTGGTCGCCGAGGCGCTCCAGGTAGCGGGCGACCAGCACCATGCGCATCGCCCAGTCCAGCCGGGTCTCGTCGGCCGCCGCGAGCTTGACCAGGCGGCGGAACAGACCCTTGTTGAGCCGGTCCAGCGGGTCGTCGAGCTCGGGCAGCTGCATGGCCGTGTCGACGTCGCGGTGCGCGAACGCCTCCAGGGAGCGCGCGATCACCCTGCGGGCGTGCTGGCCCATCTCCTGCAGCTGCGCCATCAGCTGGGCGTCGGCGGGCAGGTCCCCGATGAGCTGCACGAACTTGGCGATGTTCACGCACAGGTCACCCATGCGCTCCAGGTGGATGTTGGCGTGCAGCAGGGCACCCAGCAGCCGCAGCTCGCTGGCCACCGGCGCCTGCAGCGCCATGGTGGTGAACACCTCCGACTGCAGCATGGCGTAGAGACGGTCGAGGCGGTCGTCGGCGCGGATGACGGCGGCGGCCCGTTCGGTGTCCCGCTCCTCGAGGGCGCTCATCGCCGCCGACACCATGTCCAGCACGCGGCTGCCCATCTCCAGCAACCGGTCCTCGAGCTCCGAGAGCTGTCCCCGGTACTCGCGGCGCAACTGTTCCAATGGCTTTCTCCGCGTTCGCCCGTGGACCGATGATAGGGCGTCACCCGGCGACCTGCCCCGGTCACGCGGCCCTCGGCCGGCTCGTGAACGACCGGACACGGCCGGGCGAAGCCTCGGTGAACCGGCGCCCCGGTCGGCGACCGCAGCGGCGTCGTCAGGTCCTGACCCCTACACTGCCGCCAGCATGCCCAAGGTGCTGGTGGTCGAGGACGAGCCGTCGCTGGTGGACGCGCTGGAGTTCGGTCTGGCAGCCGAGGGGTTCGAGGTGGTTGCTGCCCCCGGCGGCGAGGAGTCGTTGCGGGTCTTCGAGCGCGAGCGGCCCGACCTCGTGCTGCTCGACCTCATGCTGCCGGGGATGTCGGGCACCGAGATCTGCAAGCGGCTGCGCGCCGACAGCGCGGTGCCGATCATCATGCTGACCGCCCGCGACACCGAGGTCGACAAGGTCGTGGGACTGGAACTGGGGGCCGACGACTACGTCACCAAGCCGTTCTCGATGCGGGAGCTGGCGGCACGGGTGCGGGCGGTGCTGCGCCGCGGCGGCGACCGGGAGGCGCAAGACCCGGACACCCCGATCGAGGTGCACGGGGTGCGCATCGACGCCGGACGCCACGAGGTGCTCGTGCGCGGCCAGCGGGTCGACCTGCCGCCCAAGGAGTTCGCGCTGCTGGAGCTGCTGGTCCTCAACGCCGGCCGGGTGCTGACCCGGGAGGTCATCGTCGACCGGATCTGGGGCTCCGACTACGTCGGAGACACCAAGACCCTGGACGTGCACATCAGACGCCTGCGCAGCCGCATCGAACGCGACCCGCACGCGCCCCGGCTCATCCTCACCGTGCGCGGCATCGGCTACAAGTTCGCCGACGGCTGATCGCCAAGCGCGCGACAATCGAAGCGTGCTGCGACGCTCCCTCCTGCTGTTGCCGCTGGTGGCGGCGGGGGCGGCTCTGCTCGGCGTTGCTTTGGACGCCACCCCGGTCCGGGCCGTGCTGCTGGCCGCGGCCGGTGGGCTGGTGGCCGCGGCGGCGCTGGCGCGGGCGGGGGAGCGGCGGGTCCGACGGGTCGCCGACGAGGTGGAGCGGCTGGCCGAGGGGCGCGACCCGCAGCCGGTGGCCGCCGCCGGTAGCCCGCAGTGGCGGCGTCTGCTCGACGCGGTGAACGCCGTCGCCGGGTCGCTGCGCCAGCGCCTCGACGAGCTCGCCGAACAGCGGGCCCGCGTCGAGCGGCTGCTGGACGGCCTGCCGACCGCGGTGCTGGTGTTCACCGACCAGGGCATGGCCTACGCCAACCCGGCCGCGTCCCGGCTGTTCGAGGCGGGCCGCAGCCAGGGCCGCAGCCCCATGCAGGTCCTGGCCGTCGAGGCGCTGGCCGCGGCGGTCACCGAGGCCGCCGAGACCAACCGCAGCGTCGAGGTCGAGGTGGAGCGCGACGACCGCCAGCTGCTGGCGCGGGCGTCGGTGACGGCCGAGGGCGAGGTGACGCTGGTCGTCACCGACCTGACCGACATCCGCCGGGTCCAGGCGATCCGGCGGGACTTCGTCACGAACGCGTCGCACGAGTTGAAGACCCCCGTCGCCGCCATCAGAGCCCTGGCTGAGTCGCTGAGCCTGGCCGTCGAACACGACCCGCCCCGTGGCCGGCGGATGATCGAGCGCCTCCAGCAGGAAGCGGCCCGCCTGGCGTGGCTGGTGCGTGACCTGCTCGACCTGGCCCGCCTGGAGGAGACCGCCACGCGGCGCGAGCGCCAGCGGGTCGACCTCGCCGAGATCGTCGCCGGCGAGGTCGAACGCATCGGCCGGCTGGCCGAGCAGCGACGGGTCGCGGTGCGCTGCCACGCCGAGCGCTCCGTGCCGGTCATCGCGGTGCCCGAGGACCTGCGGCTGATCGCGGGCAACCTGCTGGAGAACGCCGTCCAGTACAACCGCGACGGCGGCAGCGTGCGCGTCCTGGTACGCCGCCGCGACGGGCAGGTGCTCCTGGAGGTCACCGACACCGGCATCGGCATCCCCGAGGCCGACCGCGACCGCGTCTTCGAGCGCTTCTACCGGGTGGACAAGGGTCGCAGCCGGGCCGCCGGCGGCACCGGCCTGGGCTTGTCGCTGGTCCGCCACGCCGCCCAGCGCCACGGCGGCGACGTCACCGTCCGCAGCGTCCTCGGTGAGGGCTCGACCTTCCAGGTGATCCTGCCGGTCGAGGGCACGCCGCGCCAGCAACGCTGAGCACACCCGGCGACCGCTGCGTGGTCGCCCTCGCCTGACAGATCCCCGCCCGCCGGCGACCGCTGCGCCGTCGCCCTCGCCCTAGACTCTGGGCCAATGGCGCGCCCGTCTGCAGCCGCTCCCACCGAGCTGACCCGCCGCAGCCCCAAGGCCCGGCGCGCCCCGGTCATCGTCGAGCGCCTCAGGCGCGCCTACGGC
>DASZOD010000298.1:0-20202 GCA_035550935.1 Egibacteraceae bacterium
CGTCGGTCCGGACCGACGACCTCGGCCGCTTCGCCGTCAACGACCTGCCGGCCGGACCGGTCAGCCTCCGTTGCCGGCTGCGTGCGCCCGACGAGCGCACCGTCAGCACCGACTGGGTCGCCCTGTAGCTCCCGGGACCCCGGCCGCCTCCCTGCGCAGCCGTCTCACCATTTCCTGGACGGATTCTCGTATCAGCCGGTCTGCCCCGCTGCTCTCATACGGCGACGACCGCCGGCACCTGCGGCGGGCTTTCGTACCGCAGGCACGGAACAAGATCTGACACCGGGCTCTGGTGCGCCAGCGGGGGCGGCGCGCCGTTCGAGCCGCAGGCTGGGGCCCGCACCGCGGGGGGCGGGCCCCAGCCCTCTCTTCCCGTCGTGGCCGCCTCGGCCTGGCGTCAGTCAGTCGCCGGTCGCCCGAGCCTGGCGCACCCTGGCCTCGACCGCCTGCAGGCTGGGCGGCTCGACCCGGTCCAGCACCTCGATGATGCGGCGCACGTCGTTGCTTTCCCGGCTGCGGATCAGCAGGAGCCCGGCGCGCAGCAGCCCCGGATGCAGGATCGTCTGCGTCAGCAGCGACACCTGCGCGTCGCGCGCGCCGATCGGTCCGGACCAGGCAGCGACGTCCAAGGGGGCCAGCTCGGTGGCGAAGCGCCAGGCCTCGGTGCGCGCCACCTCGATGCTGAACCGGGCCACCTCCTCGTCGCTGCGCCCGCCGATCCGGTCCAGCAGCGCGATCCACGGCGACACCGCGCCGATGTCGCGCTGCACCTGGCGGACGAGCGAGGCGAGGATCTCGTTGACGCGGTCGAAGTCGCGCCGCAGGGCGGGCAGAGCCTGGCTCGGGGCGGCCACCGCGGCGGCGACGCCCAGGTCCAGGTTGATGTGGGCGTTGATGCCCACCAGCAGGTGCTGCAGGACGATCGGGGACCGGCGTGCGGCCGCCTCGAACGCCAGCTCCCAGCAGCGGGTGGGGCGAGGAGGGCGTCGGTTTTGCTCGAACTGGGACAGGGCCACCAGGTAGCGGTTGGCGAACGCCACGTCGAGGCGTTGCATCCGCTCGCCGTCGTCGAAGAAGCCGGCGGCGATGCCGTCCCGCACCTTGGCGGTCACCTTGCGGTACAGGACCGCGAAGTAGCCCAGGCGGCTGCCGTCGCGCAGCGCCTGGGCGATGATCCCGTCCAGGGCGTCCAGGACCTGGTCGATGGTCTGCGCTGGCTGCTGATCGTGGTGAGTCATCGGGTAGCCCGTTCGTCGCCACCGTCCGATGGGAGGACGCAGGCCGTGAATGGTCGGGCGGTCACGCCTCGGCGTGCAGGGTCTCGCCGCGCTGCAGGCGCGCCGCGATGTGGAAGGTCTGGCCGGCGGCGCGGGGCGTGGGGGCGTGCGCCGCCAGAAACCGCGCCACACCCACCAGGACGTGGTCGCCGGCGGGCCGGCCCGCGAAGCGGCGGTGCTGGCGCAGGCCGGCCTCGTACATCTGGAAGGCGTGGAAGCCGCTGTCCTCGCGCAGCAGGGCGTGGCCGAGCGTGGCCACGATCTCGTCGCGGCGGCCGGCGGCCAACGCGTCGGTGACGACCTGGGCGCTGTCGTCGACCCGACCGTGCGCGTCGAAGCAGGCCAGCAGCTCCGCGGGCAGGGGGGTGCGACCGGACAGGCGGGGGATCGGCCGCTTGGGCACGTTGAGGAAGCGTTCCAGCCACACCGCCACCGCGCCGTCGAAGATGCCCCGGGCCAGCAGCGCCGACGGGGCCCGCCGCAGCGCCCGGTCGACGGCGTTGGCGTAGGTGAAGCAGTGGTGGACCGTGTCCCAGTCGGACAGCTCGTTGGCGGTCGAGAAGTGCAGCGGCCGGCGCGCCGCGGCGTAGGCCACCGCCGCCGACAGCTCGCTCAGCGGCACCCCGGCGCGCACGAGCTCGCGCAGGGTCGCCAACGTCTCGGCCGGCTCGGCGTCCAGACCCGTGTCGGCCAGCTGTTCGTGGCCGTCCCAGGCGGTCGGGCGCCCCCGGCCCTCGTCGACGAGCGCATCGAGGTCGGCGCAGGCGTCGGCCAGCAGCCCCACCACGTCGACGGGCTGGCGCCAGCTGGCGGATTCCTCCATGCGCCGCGCCGCGACCAGCGGGGGCACCAGGGCCGGCAGCACCTGCTCGGCGTGCTCCCAGCCGATGTGGTCGAGCAGCTCGAAGGCCTTGTTGGCGAAGTCCAGCGCGTGACCGACGTCCAGGAACAGGTGGTCGGTGCAGGCGGCGAACACCATCTCGGCCACCGCTGCCGGAGGCAGCCCGACGCGGATCGCCGTGCGCAGGGTGCGCTCCGCCGCCGAGGAGGCCCGCACCTCCACGAAGCGCCGGAACCACTGCAGGTACCGTTCAGGCCGCTGCTCGCTGGTCGCCAGCGTCCCCAGGTCGAAGCTCGGCGGCTGGCCGGCGGTCGAGCGGGCCACGTGCACCAGGCCGTGGTAGAGGGCCAAGGGGACGTCGGCGGGACGCAGCGCCGGCAGCACGTTGGCCAGGGCGGTCAGGATGGACAGCCCGCTGCTCCAGCCGCCCGCGCGGTTGGCGATCCCGAACAGCGCGGCGGCGCGCAGCACGTCGGTGCTGGCGTCCCCTCCGGCGGCGGCGGGCGCCGGGCCGGCGGCCTCAGGCTCGAGCAGCCCGATGACGCTTTTGGCCAGCACCAGCCGCAGGTTGTGGCGCAGGCCCTCGTCGAGCTTGCGCAGCCAGTGGCCGCGGGGCTGGGGGCGCCGCGGGCTCGGGTCCAGCCACACGACGCCGTCACGGACCTCGACGGGGAAGGAGGCGACGTCGTCGGCGAAGGGGTCCAACGTCGACCCGCCGGCCAGGTCGAAGCGCGCGTGGTGCCAGTGGCAGGTCAGGATCCCGTCCTTGACCGTGCCCCGGTGCAGCGGGAACCCCATGTGAGGACAGCGGTTGTCCAGAGCGTGGGGCCGGCCCTCGTGCCAGAACACCGCCACCGTCCAGCCCCCCGCCGACAGCACCCGGCAGGCGCTGCGCTGCAGCTCCTGGAGGGTGCACACGCGCACCGGGCCGCCGGGCGGTGCTGCCGGGGCCGTCCCCGCCCGGTCGTCGCTGTCGCTGGCAGTCATCGCGGCCTCGTTCGTCACGGCCTCGGTGAGCGCTGCGCGCCACCGCGCCCGTCGCACCGTCGCACCATAGTCCCTCCGCGCCTGGACGACCGCAGGCGGCGACTTCGATGCGACCCTGACGGATGTGGACCCAGCAGCGTGCGCGGCAACAAGATCTGGTGTCTGACCGCACTGGTGCACGGCCGGTCAACGGCCCGGTTGGGCTTGGTCGCGCAGGAGCCCCAGCTCGGCGGGCCCGCGCCCGCCGTCGGCGGTCATCGCCGCCACGTCGCGCAACACGTCCTCGGTGGTTGCGGGAGCAGCCCCCCGGACGCGGCCACGCGCGCTGGGGCGCTCGGTCAAGCCCGTGGTTCGGCCAGAAGCTTGCGCCAACGCCTCGGCGTGCCACGTCACACCGCGGGATCACGGATGATCGCCGGCCGCGCTGTCAGGTGCTCGGCTTTCCCACAACGTTACATCCTGTATTGGGATGCGTTGCTCTAAAGAAGCGTATGATTGTCCGGGTGGACGCTAATGCACTATAGAGACTAGCCGAAATACAGATCAGCTACTCCAGACTGCCGGTATGAAGATGCACCAACCGACATGCCGATGCTGGTGGACCCCTTGACTGCAGCGAATCGGAAAATAAGCCGGCGCCGACAGAAGGCGCTGGCAGCGACGTGCGTAGTCCTCCTTGTCACGGCTACCATCCTGCTTGCCGTTGGATGGCTTTCTGGGTGGCCACTGCTGCCTATTGATCAGGCTCAACAGGCGGTCGGACCCGGCTCGCCCGCAGCGTCCAAGCCATCTATGACTATCCCTGGGGCGTACGCCGCCACAGCTTCAGTCGACCTGATCGCGGACAGCCAAGCGATGCTTACTGTCGACGTAACCGACCCGGGCCGCTTCGCTCCCGGCCAACGAGTGACGCATCATCTGGTTTTTCGAAACCTCACCGGTCAGACCATCTATCTTGATCCTGCCCCGTACGACCAGACCACTAGTGACGGCATAGGTCGGCTCGTTACCGCCGGGCGTGGCTGCGGCCCCTACTACGACTCCCAAGCCGACCGGGTGGACGTCGGCTGTAGACTTGCCTACCAACCGCTTGAGATCCCCGCTGGCGGCAGCGCCGCCGAGCCGATCACCATCTACACCGATCCGGAGGAAGCCGGCCCGGTGCCCCTCCTGCCGGGGACCTACACCCTCGAACAGGCCCTCCGCTGGCATCGCGAGCCTGATCCCAATACTCCGCTTCTAGGGACGGCGACCGTGCGGATCACATACCGGGTGGAGGCCACAGGCTAGCAATTATCGGCTCTCCACCGCGCCGGTCGCCAGGTTTCTGATGCCAGTTCGGATGAGCAAGCTGGGATACTAGCTAGTTCCTCGGGATGCTCGGGCGCATCAGCCGATGCGGACTGCTACTCCGAGGTCATTCTGTATGTGTACGATGTAGCCGGACAGGAACCAGCCTCCTCTGCTGCAATCATTATCGTCCCCGTACAATGCGGTGTGGGCTACCGCATACGCACGCGCATCATTGTATACAGGAGAACCGCTATCACCCGTCCGAGCGCACCCGTACATCTGTAATTGATTGCTCCAGTACCTCCCAGCGAGGGGGCCGCTGAAGTTGCCGGAGATGACGTTACGGCATTCAGGGCCGCCCGTTCGCCATCCGCTGTTGCACAGGATCGTGCCTGTCGGAACGTTGTTGCCTCCGTACACGCCGGTTATCTGGTATGCTTGCGCGGCGTCAGAATGGTAGACCCATCGGCTAGTAGACCAGTAAGAAGACGTTTCTCGCATCTTGGCTGCGTCCAACAACTCCCACTCGCGGGAGTTGGTTAGCAGGAAGGCTGACGGCACCTTCGCCTCCCCGCCCGGGCATCAAGGCCACCCTGTCCCGACACGTCTCACACCTGGAGCAATCAGCCCCCTTCGGCCACGCGGGCAAGGTGGCGACGTGGACCGGCGGCTGCCTACTCGTGGTCCGCAGCGGCCGGGTCGGCGGCGGCCCGGTCGGCCAGCCGGTGGGCGAGCGCCAGCGCCCAGGAGCGCCCGTGGGCACCGTCCTCCAGGGCCTCCAACCACGGAGCGGGGATGGCCTGCAGACCACCGGCGGCGCCCAGCACCGCCCCGGTCATGGCGGCGATCGTGTCGGTGTCGCCGCCGACGCGCAACGCGCGCTCCACGCCGGCGGCGAACGACGGCGCGGTGGCCGCCAGGTACAGGGCGGTCGGCACCGAGCGCTGGGCGCTGCTGTCGTTGCCCAGCTCGGCGGCGACCCGCCCGGGGGGCGCGTCCGGCGCCGAGGCCGCCAGCGCCGACGCCGTCCGCCGGCTCTGCCGCAGACGGTCGGTGGCGGCCTGGGCGCCCAGGCCGGCCAACGCTTGGGGGTCGAAGCGGTGCTCCCGCAGCGCCTCGGCCACCGCCAGCGCCTGTACGACGGCGCCGTCGACGCCGACCGGGTGGGCGTGCGTCAGCGCGCTGGCGCGCTCGGCCTCCGCACGCACCCGCCACGGGTCGCCATGGAAGCGCGCCCCCACCGGCGCGACCCGCATCGCCGCTCCGTTGCCGAAGGACCCGCCGTCGAACAGCGCGCCGGCCGCCTCGGTCACCGGCGTCCCGGCGTGCCAGGCGGCCAGCACCTGGCGGGTGCCGTAGCCGTAGCCGCGCCGGGGCTCGTAGCGGGCCTGGAACCGCCGTGCCAGCCGCTCGGGGTCCACCCCGTCGGCCTCGAGCAGGTGCTCGGCCAGCGCCAGCGCCATCTGCGTGTCGTCGGTGTAGGACCACCGGCCGGGTGCCGGTTCGGGCACGGCCCGGCCGGGGTCGGGCGGACCTCCCTCCGAGGGCGCGCCCGCGGCGTCGCCGACGAACAGGCCCAACAGGGCGCCGACGACCCGGTCCCGCTGATGCTCGTCCACGGTCGTAGTCTCCTGCTCGTCGCAGGCCGCACGATACGCCTGGTCCCGACGCTCGGAGAAGCCCTTGGCCCGGTTCCTGCTCATCGTCAACGCCGCGGCGGGCGCGGCCGAGGAGCAACGGGTCGAGGCCGCCCGGGCGCTGCTGGCCGGCGCCGGCGGGGTGGACGTGGTGCACACCCGGGCCGTCGAGGAGCTGGACGCCGCCCTCGCCGGAGCGGAGGGCCGCCGGGTCGTCGTCGCCGGCGGGGACGGCAGTATCCACCTCACCGTGCAGCTGCTGTGGCACCGGCACCCGGCGGGCCTGGCCACGACCGAACTGGGGCTGGTCCCGCTGGGCACCGGCAACGACCTGGCCACGGGCCTTGGCCTGCCCGCCGACCCGGTCGAGGCCGCACGCGTCTGCGCGCAAGGCCGGCCCCGCCGGCTCGACCTCATCGTCGCTGACGACGGCGCCGTCGTGGTCAACGCCGCGCACGCCGGCCTGGGGGCGGCGGCGGCGCAGCGTGCCGAGGGGCTCAAGCAGCCCCTGGGGGCGCTGGCCTACCCGATCGGGGCGCTGGTCGCGGGGGTGCGCGAGGCCGGATACCAGCTGAAGGTCAGCCTCGACGGCCGGGGCGTGCACGACGGCGGGACGCTCATGGTCGGCGTGGCCAACGGCCCCAGCATCGGCGGGGGCACCGCGCTGGTGCCACAGGCGACGCCCGACGACGGACTGCTCGACCTCGTCGTCGTCGGTGCCCTCGGGCCGGCGGCGCGCCTGGCCTTCGCCGCAGCGCTGCGCTCGGGGACGCACCTGGACCGCGACGATGTGCTGTGGATGCGGGGCAGGGCGGTGACCATCGCCGGGGACCCGGTGGCCCACGACCTCGACGGCGAGGTGACCGAGGAGGCCTCGCGGCGCCGCTACGAGCTCGTGCCCGCTGCCTGGCAGCTGTTGGCGCCCCCGTAGGCCGCGGCCGGACAGGGGGCCCACTTTGCGAGCCGAGCGCGCCGATGTGACCATGAGGTCCGACCCTGCCCAGACCTGCATCGGGAGCCGCTTCATGAGCGCAGGCGCCCTGCCCGCCACCTGGACGCCGGATTCGTGGCGGTCCCTGACGGCCGGCCAGCAGCCTGACTGGCCCGACGGCGTCGCCTTGGAATCGGCCCTGCGCGAGCTGGCGTCTCTGCCGCCGCTGGTGTTCGCCGGCGAGGCCCGGGCGCTGCGCGAGCGCCTGGCCCTGGTCGCGACCGGGGAGGCCTTCCTGCTGCAGGGCGGTGACTGCGCCGAGACCTTCGCGGCGTTCACCGCCGACGCCATCCGTGACAAGCTCAAGGTGCTGCTGCAGATGGCGGTGATCCTGACCTACGGGGCGCAGCTGCCGGTCGTCAAGGTCGGGCGCATCGCCGGGCAGTTCGCCAAGCCGCGCTCGTCGCCGACCGAGCTCGTCGCCGGCGTCCAGCTGCCCTCCTACCGCGGCGACGCGGTCAACGCCCCCGAGCCGTCCGCCGAGGCCCGGGTGGCCGACCCGGTCCGCCTGCTGCGCGCCTACCATCAGGCCGCCGCCACGCTGAACCTGCTGCGGGCGTTCACCAAGGGCGGCTTCGCCGACCTCGAGAAGGTCCACCTGTGGAACCAGGAGTTCGTCGCCGCCAGCCCCCAGGGTCAACGCTACGCCACGCTGGCCGACGAGATCACCCGGGCGCTGGGGTTCCTGACCGCCTGCGGGGTCGACGTCGCCAGCGACCCGACCTTCCACACCGTGGACTTCTGGACCTCCCACGAGGCGCTGCTGCTGGCCTACGAGGAGGCGCTGACCCGCCGCGACTCGCTGACCGGCGACTGGTACGACTGCAGCGGGCACATGCTGTGGGCCGGCGAGCGCACCCGTGACCCCGACGGGGCGCACGTGCATTTCCTGTCGGGCGTGCACAACCCGGTGGGCGTCAAGCTCGGCCCGAGCGCGACCGTCGACGAGGTCGAGGCCCTGGCGGCTCGGCTCAACCCCCGCAACCTGCAGGGGCGGCTGACGCTGATCACCCGCATGGGCGCCGAGAAGGTCCAGTCGGCGCTGCCGCCGCTTGCGCGCGGGGTGCGTGAGCGCGGCCTGCGGGTCGTGTGGTGCTGCGACCCGATGCACGGCAACACGTTCGTCACCGAGTCGGGCTACAAGACCCGCCACTTCTCCCACGTGCTCGACGAGCTGCGGGCGTTCTTCGCCATCCACCACGCCGAGGGCACCGTCCCCGGCGGGGTCCACATCGAGCTCACCGGCGACGACGTCACCGAGTGCCTGGGTGGTGCCCAGGGCATCGCCGACCTGGATCTCGCCTACCGCTACGAGACCGCCTGCGACCCGAGGCTGAACAACCAGCAGTCGTTGGAGCTGGCCTTCCAGGTCGCCGAGATGCTGCGCGGCTGAGGTCCCGGCGGACGGTCAGAAGCGGCAGCTGCCGGTGCCGACCGGGGCGCCACGGGCGATGGCGGCCTCCACCACCGGTCGAGCCTGCTCGGCGGTCAGCGCGTACCCCACCCCCGGTTGGGTCACCGCCGCGGCGAACACCACGCCGCCCACGACCCCGTCGCCGGTCACGAACGGACCGCCGGAGTCGCCCTGCGCGACCGGCGCCGTCAGGATGAGGATCTGGCGCCGCACCAGGCCCCGCCCGTAGATGTCGCGGCCGTTGGCCGTGGTACGGGAGCGCACCGCGGCGGGCTTGACGACCAGCTGGCGCTGCCCCTGGGGAAAGCCCAGGGTCGCTCCCTGGATGCCGCGGCTGACGGGGCCGCCGGCCCAGCCGATGGGCGGCGCCGCCAGGCCCGGGGCCGACAGCACCGCAAGGTCCAGGTCGGGGTCGAAGTGGACTGCGCGGGCGTCGTGGATGCCGCTGGCGTCGCGCACCGACAGCGCGTCGCCGCCGGCGACGACGTGGGCGTTGGTGACCACGAACCCCGAGCGGGTCACGAACCCGCTGCCCGACGACACGCCCCCGCAGCCCAGCGCCTGCACCTGCACGGTGCTGGGCGTGCCGGCCGCCTGGGCGGCGGCGACCGCGCCCTGGCCGGGCGGCGGCACCGGCGGCGCCAGCACCCCGCCGCCCAGCCCGCTGAAGACCTCCGGGAAGCCCTGCTGGTTCAGGTACTGGCCCATCCGCGAGAACACGTCGGGGGGCGTGGGAAGCGCCTGGTCGATGGCGGCCACGACGCGCGACTGGCGGACCTGGCGGGCCAGCTGGGCAGAGGGACCCTGCACCAGCACCGATGCCAGCAACCACACGACCAGCACGATGCCGACGGCGCCGACGGCGACGCCGGCCGTGCGGTCGATGCCCGCGCCGCCGGCCAGCGCCGCGGCGGTACGAAGCCGCAGGCCGATGCCGACTCCGATGCCCTGGCCCAAGGCTGTGGCGACGAGCAGCAGCCCCAATGTCAGCAGCGACAGCAGCGGCCCGGGTTGCTGTACGACCAGGCTGGCCAGCCGGGGCGCGACGACCGAACCGGCCACCAGGCCGGCCGCCGCCCCGCCGAAGGCCGCCAGCTGGGACAGGGCGCCCTGGCGGAATCCCCGCACCGCCGCGTACAGCAGTAAGACCACCAGCACCAGGTCGACGCCGTTCACGGCCGCAACTCTAGGACATGGCCTCAGGCCTCCTGCCCGCTGCGACCGGCGTAGGGTGCCCGGCGGTGATCATCGGCATCGACGACGTGCGCGCGGCGGCGGCGCGCCTGCAGGGGGTGGCCCACCACACCCCCGTGCTGACCTCCCGCACGCTGGACGACTGGACCGGGGCCAGGCTGTTCCTCAAGGCGGAGTGCTTCCAGCGCGCCGGCGCCTTCAAGTTCCGCGGCGCCTACAACAGGATCGCCGCGCTCGACGCCGCCGAACGCGCCCGGGGAGTGGCGGCGTTCTCGTCGGGCAACCACGCCCAGGCCGTCGCGCTGGCCGCCCGGCTGCTGGGCACCACCGCGCTCATCGTCATGCCGGCCGACACCCCCCGGGCCAAGCTGGACGCCACCCGCGGCTACGGGGCCCAGGTCGTCACCTACGACCGCTACACCCAGGACCGTGAGCAGCTGGGCGCGGCGCTGGCCGGCGAGCGGGGCCTCGTGCTCGTCCCCCCCTACGACGACCCGCTGGTCATGGCCGGCCAGGGCACCGCCGCCCTGGAGCTGCTCACCGACGCCGGCGACCTCGACGTCCTGCTGGTGCCCGTCGGCGGGGGCGGGCTGATCGCCGGCTGCGCGACGGCGGCCAAGGCGCTGCGGCCGCGCATCCGGGTGGTCGGCGTCGAGCCGGCCGCCGGTGACGACACCAAGCGGTCGCTGCGGTCCGGCCGGCGGGTGACGATCGCGATGCCGCGGACCGTCGCCGACGGCCAGCAGGCGGCGGTCCCCGGCCGGCTGACCTTCGAGGTCAACCGCCGCCTGGTCGACGAGGTCCTGCTCGTCGACGACGGCGAGATCCTCGACGCCATGGCGGTGCTTTTCGACCGGCTCAAGGTCGTCGCCGAGCCCAGCGGCGCCTGCGCGCTGGCGGCGCTGCTGGCGGGCAGGGCCCGCTACCGCGGTCTGCGGGTGGGGGTGATCCTGTCGGGAGGCAACGTCGGCGTCGCCCGTTTCTGCGAGCTGCTGACAGGGCGCCGATGAGCGGGGCGAGGGGCTAGATCAGCGCGCAGATCTCGCCCTCGGAGACGCGCAGCACCGCGCGGGCGGCCTCCCGCAGGGCGTTGTGGTGGTGGCGGAACAGCTCGATCTCGTCGCGCTCCGCGTCGCCGTCCGCCGCCGGGGCCTCGCCGGGGCCGCTGCCGAGAGCAGCCAGCGCGGCGTCCCAGTCGGTCTCAGCCGCGGCGTCACGCAGGTGCATGTTCGGCGCCTGCAGCAGCGCGCGTTCCAGGTCCTGGATGACGGTCAGCACGACGTCGGTCGTCGTGCGCACCCCTGGTGTGGTCAGCAGGTGCACCGCCTGAAGCTTGCGCATGGCCATGGCCATGACCAGCAGGGGATCGCCCAGCTCGGCGACCGCCGAGTCGACCGCGCGCAGGTCGAGGCTGACGTGCTCGGGCACGTCGAACCACTCACGCAGGAGCGAGAAGAGTGTCTCGGCGGAGGTGCGTGCAGCCAATAGTTCCATCGGCTTGGGGATCTCCTGCATCGGGTCGCCAGGCTATACGGTGTTTCCTGCCATGGACGACGCCACCGCCCTGCTCATCACCGTCACCGGCCGGGACCGTCCCGGACTGACGTCGGCGCTGTGCGAGGTGCTGGCACGGCTCGGCGCCCGGGTCCTGGACATGGAGCAGGTCGTCATCCACGACCGGGTCACCCTGGGCATCCTGGTGTCGCTGGGCGGTGAGGAGGTCGCGGCCCGCGCCGCCCTCCAGGAGTGCGCGGACCAGCTGGGCGTGTCCGTCGAGCTGGAGTCGGTGGCCGCGGGCCGGGCCCGCCTGGAACGCCCCCGCCACTACGTGACGGTCCTGGGCCAGCCGCTGCGGGCCTCGGCGATCGCGGCGATCGCCCGGCGCATCGCCGGCTGCGGCGCGAACATCGACCGCATCACCCGGCTGTCGCGCTACCCGATCATGAGCTTCGAGCTGCTGGTCTCCGGCGGCGACGCCAAGCGGCTGCGCGAACAGCTCTCTGTCGAGGCCGCCACCCAGCGGGTCGACGTGGCGGTGCAGCGCGCCACCCTGTACCGGCGCGCCAAGCGGCTCATCGTGCTCGACGTCGACTCGACGCTGGTGCAGGGCGAGGTCATCGAGCTGCTGGCGGCGCAGGCGGGCTGCGCTGAGCGGGTCGCGGCGGTCACCGCCCAGGCGATGGCCGGCGAACTGGAATTCGAGCCCGCCCTGCGCCAGCGGGTCGCGCTGCTGGAAGGGCTACCGGTGGCTGCGCTCGACGGCGTGCGCGACCGTCTCGTGCTCACACCCGGCGCCCACACCCTGGTGCGGACGCTCAAGCGGCTGGGGTTCGTGCTGGCCGCGGTCAGCGGCGGGTTCACCCAGATCACCGACGACCTCAAGCGTCGCCTGGGCCTGGACTACGCCGAGGCCAACACCCTGGAGGTGCGCGACGGGCGCCTCACCGGGCGGCTGCTGGGTCCGGTGGTGGACCGCGCGGCCAAGGCCGCCCTGCTCGAACGCTTCGCCGCCGAGGCCCGGGTGCCGCTGAGCCAGACGGTCGCCGTCGGCGACGGTGCCAACGACCTGGACATGCTCACCCGGGCGGGGTTGGGGATCGCCTTCAACGCCAAGCCGGCGGTGCGGCGGGCGGCCGACACCGCCGTGAGCGTGCCCTACCTCGACGCCATCCTGTTCCTGCTGGGCATCACCCGGGAGGAGATCGAGGAAGCAGACGCCGAGGACGTCGCCGTGGAGCGTGCGCCACTGCACGTCGCGGACAGGCCCTGAAGCCAGCATGGCGGGCGCCGCAGCGCTGCGGCAGCGTCGCCCACCGAGGGTGTGAAGCAATGGTCAGGCTCCGCCACCGGCCCCGGCCCAAGACCAACCCCGTCTTCTACGCCCACGAGCTGGAGCTGCTGCTGGCCGACGAGCCCGGGCGCCTCGAGCGACTGCGGCACGATCCCGACAGTGTCGACCTGCTGACCTGGAACGTGTTCTCGTCGCTGGACACCCACTCGGACCGCGACTGGCTCGCCTACCGGCTGCAGGCTCTGGGCGGCCCGGGGGTGCGCGCCCCGATCCGCCTGTCGCTGTGGACGGGGCGCCAGCGGGAGCCGCTGCTGGCGTCATCGCCGGCCTACCTGCGCTGGCTGCGCGAGCGCACCCGCGCCCTTGGCGCCGACCCGGAGGCGCTGGCCGCGTTCTCGGCTCCCCTCGAGGTCCCGGTGCGCGTCGAGTCACCCGAGGTGCTGGTCCTGGTCGACGTGGCGCTGGCGTCCGTGCCGCGCGGCAACGGTGGACGTGACCGGGTGGTCGAGCTCGTCGACGCGGGGCTGGAGCACGCCCGGCGGCTGTCGTCGACGCTGGCGGTCGCGTTCGTCTCCGCGTCGGACACACCGGGTGCCGCCCAGCTGTCGTCGCGGCTGGAGCAGCTGGGCAGCCCGGGGGGGCTGGCGCGGGACCTGCCGTGGCGCCCTCAGCCGCCCCCGGTGGTTCTGCGCGCGCTGTCCTGGCGGGAGCTGCTGGGCACCTGGGAGTCCGAGATCGGCTACCTGCGCCTGGACGACCAGCCGGTCAGGGCGTTCCTGGACCTGGCCCGCCGGCGGGGCCTGCGCTAGCGACCCCGCCGGCCCGTCGTCGTGAGTTCACGAACCCCCGACGGCGGCCCGGGCGGCCTCCCGCTCGCCGCGCGTCCCCTCGTGGGCGAGGGCTCCCGTGGCGTCCTCGAGATGCGCCCGCACCAGCCACTGGAACTGCTCCAGCTGTGCGGTCTGCTCGATCAGGGTTCCCTGACTGACCAGGTCGAGGGCGCCGAACTCCTCGATGGCCCGCCGGTGGTCGGCGATCACCCCGCCGTAGGAGATGTCCAGCGCGGCCAGGTGCTCGGCGGTGGTGGCCCGGTTCAGGCTGTAGTCCTGCCAGCTGCGGTGCGCCACGACGTAGCCGGGGGTGCCGTGAGGCTCGGAGCCCAACGTGGCGATGCGCTCGGCGACCTCGTCGGTCATCGCCCGCACCGCGTCGACCTGCGGGTCGAGCATCTCGTGGACCGCGATGAAGGTGGCGCCCACGACGTTCCAGTGGATGTGCTTGAGGGTCAGCTGCAGGTCGATGAGCGAGTTGAGACGCTGCTGCAGCCGCTCGGTGACCTGCCGGGCCTTCTCCGGCTCGAGTCCGGGCACGGTGTACTTCGTCGCCACGGGGGCACCTTCCTCGACTGGGACCCGCCCGTCTGCACCGGCGGTGGTGCGCGGCGGAGTTGACGCCAGTGTCTCCCCGACGCAGGTTGTGCATGCCCGCCGCGCCACCCAGTCAGTAGAAGGGACATGACCGCCACCGCCGACGTCGCATCCCGCCGGGTCCGCGCCCTCACGGAGTCGGTGACCCTGGCCATCTCGGCCAGGGCGAAGGCGCTGCGCGCGGCCGGCCACGACGTGATCGGCTTCGGCGCCGGGGAGCCGGACTTTCCTACCCCGGCCCACGTCGTGGCCGCCGCCAGACAGGCCTGCGCCGACCCGCTCATGCACCGCTACACCCCGACCGCGGGGCTGCCCGCGCTGCGCGAGGCGATCGCCCGCAAGACCGCCCGGGACTCGGGACTGCTGGTCGCGCCCGACGAGGTGCTCGTCAGCAACGGCGGCAAGCACTCGCTGTTCAACATCTTCCAGGCCCTGGTCAACCCCGGCGACGAGGTGCTGCTGCCCGCGCCCTACTGGGTCACCTACCCCGAGCAGATCCGCCTGGCCGGTGGCGAGGTGGTCGTGCTGCCCACCGACGTCGCCGCGGGCTACCGCGTCGGCGTCGATCAGCTCCAGGCAGCACTGACGCCCCGCACCCGGGCGCTGGTGTTCTCCTCGCCGTCCAACCCCACCGGCGCGGTCTACCCGCCCGACGAGGTCGAAGCCGTCGGGCGCTGGGCCGTCCAGGCCGGCATCTGGGTGGTCACCGACGAGATCTACGAGCACCTGGTCTACGGCGACGCCCGCCATGTCAGCATGCCAGCCGTCGTGCCCGAGCTGCGTGAGCGCTGCGTGATCTCCAACGGGGTGGCCAAGACCTACGCCATGACCGGCTGGCGGGTCGGCTGGTCGATCGCCCCGGCGGCGCTCACCCAGGCGATGACCCGCCTGCAGAGCCATTCGACGTCGAACGTGGCCAACGTGGCCCAGGCCGCGGCGCTGGCGGCCCTGGACGGCCCGCTGGACGAGGTCGAGACCATGCGCGCGACCTACGACCGGCGCCGGCGCATCGCCCACGAGCGGCTCAACGCCGTCGACGGGGTGGTCTGCCCACTGCCCGAGGGCGCCTTTTACGCCTTCCCTTCGGTCCAGGGCCTGCTGGGTCGTACCGTGGGCGGCCGGCGGGTGGACACCTCCCTGCAGCTGTGCGAGGCCCTGCTGGACGCCGCCCGGGTCTCGCTCGTGCCGGGAGAGGGCTTCGGCGCACCGGGCTGCGTGCGGCTGTCCTACGCCCTGGCCGACGACGACCTCGCCGCCGGGCTCGACCGCCTCGTCGAGGCCCTGCCCTGAGTCCGCGCGCACGCCTGGCACACTCCAGGCATGACCCCAAAAGTGGCGCACCGGTGGACGCCCATCACCGACCTCACTGCCGAAGACGTCGCTGCCCGCAGCCGGGAGCTGCCGCCGCTGGCTGAGGTCTGGAAGGAGCAGCGCCAGCGCCTCGGCGACGATCGCGCCCTGGAGACGTTCAACGAGCGGCTCCACCGCGAGTGGGCGATCGAGACCGGCGTCATCGAGCGCCTCTACACCCTCGACCGAGGGATCACCCAACTCCTGATCGAGCGCGGCGTCGATGCATCTCTGATCCCACACGATGCGACCGACAAGCCTCCCGAGCTCGTCGCCGGCATCATCCGCGACCAGCAGTCAGCCGTCGATTGGCTGTTCGACGTCGTCGCGGTCGGGCGAGAGCTATCCACCTCGTTCATCAAGGAGCTCCATGCCCTGATGGCCCGCAAGCAGGAGACGGCGACCGGCCTCGACCCGTTCGGGCGCGAAGTCGAGGTGACACTCGTCGCGGTGAGTACAAGCGGTGGCCCAACAACCCGGTGCGGCCAGACGGCTCCGTTCACCAGTACTGCCCGCCAGAGCAGGTCGCCTCTGAGATGGATCGGCTCGTGGAGTTGCACCGAAGGCACCTAGACCAAGAGGTTGCACCTGAGGTTGAGGCCGCCTGGCTGCATCACCGGTTCACGCAGATCCATCCCTTCCAGGACGGCAACGGCAGGATCGCCCGCGCGCTGGCGACGCTGGTGTTCATCCGCGAGGGGTGGTTCCCGCTCGTCATCTCCCGCGATGACCGGGACCGCTACATCGACGCCCTCGAGGCCTCCGACCGCGGCAACCTGGCCGCTCTCATCGAGGTTTTCGCCGCGCGTCAGAAGCGGGCATTCGTCAGCGCTCTGGCAATCGCCCAGGACGTCGTGCAGGAGGGTGAGCGCATCGACCAGGTCATCGCCGCCATCGGGGACATGTTTGCGAGGCGCGACGCCGCGTTCCGCGAGGAGATCGAATCCGCCAAGCAGATGGCGGACAAGGCCTGGTCGTCGGCAATCGAGCGCTTCCAGCAGGTCGGTCAGCAGCTCGAGACGTCGATCGCCGTGCCGGGCCACGATCGGCGCGTGTTCGTCGACCTCACGGCACACGACGATGAGCGAAAACGCTCCTGGCACCGCTGGCAGATCGTCCATGCGGCAAAGGACCTGGAGTACTTCGCGGGACTTGGAGACTTCAGCTGCTGGGTACGGATGGGCCTGGACACCGAGGCGGGGCGCAGCGAGATCCTGCTGTCGCTGCACACCATTGGGCGGGAGTACCGGGGCGTGGTCGGTGCGGCGTTGGTCTTCTTCCGCCGTACCGAGAGCGAGGCGGGTGAGCGCCAGATCAGTGAGATCGAGACTGTCTGCGACGATGTCTTCCAGATCAACTACAAGGAAGACGAGTCAGCGATGCTGGACCGCTTCGCCCACTGGCTGGATCGCGGCCTGCTCCGAGCCCTGGAGACGTGGAGGCGCGGCGAGTAGCCGGGACTCTGCGCAGAGCCGTCTCTTTGCGCGCGCCCCGGCGCTGGTGCTGGCGCGGGCGACGGCCAGCAGCCGCACTGGCGGTGGCTTGCCCCGGTGGCAATCTGAGCACGCTGTTGTGGCAGCGCCTGTGGGCAGTCATGCTCCACGGCGTCCATGAGGTCCCGCCCCAGCGACCGCTTCGCGGTCACTTCCACCCGCTGCAAGGAGGTAGCGACAGCCATGGCGGCGTTCCGCCTGACCAGCCCGGCCTTCGAGCACGACGAGGAACTGCCGGTGCGCTACACCGGCGACGGCGAGGACGTGTCGCCGCCCCTGGAGTGGTTCGACGTGCCGGCGGGCACCAAGGAGCTCGTCGTCGTGTGCGACGACCCTGATGCCGACCCTGGCGTGTTCACCCACTGGGTGGTGTACGGCATCGCGCCCGACACCGCCGGGCTGCCCGAGAACGTCCCCAAGGACGCCGTCGTCGAGGAGCCCGTGGAGCTGCTGCAGGGCCTCAACGAGTACGACGAGGTCGGCTGGAGCGGACCGGTCACCGATGAGGAGCGGGCGGTGCACCGCTACTTCTTCCGCCTGTACGCTCTCGATGCCGAGCTGGTCGACCTGCCGCCGGGAGCCACCCGCGCCGAGCTGCGCAAGGCCGCCAAGGACCACGTCATCGCCGTCGCCGAGCTCGTCGGCCTGGCCTGATGGGGCCCCCGCGGTCTACCGAACCCCGGGTCTGCTCTGCGTAGGATCCGCTGCGTGAGCGACCCAGAGCCGCGCTGGATCCGCCGCTTCCGCGCCGCGCGGGTGACGCTGCCGGCGTGGGCGGCCGAGGCGTCGCACCGCGTGGCCTACGCCACGAACGCCTCTGGCCTGTGGCAGGCGGTGTCGTGGGATCTGCGCACCGGGCGGCGCGTCACCCTTACCGACAAGCCGACCGGGGTCCTGGGGGGCCTGCCCGCGCCTGACGGGACCGGCGTCGTGTGGTTCGACGACCACGCCGGCGACGAGGTCGGCCGCTACGTCGTCAGCCCCTTCGACGGGGGCACGCCCCGGACTCTGGCGCCCGACGTCGCCGAGGGCTGGTCGGCGGGACTGTCCCTGCGCCCGGGGCGGCTTGCAGTGGGCGTATCCGACCGGGACGGCTCGCGCATCCACGTCGGCGACGGTGCTGGGACCCACGCGGTCTACGCGCACCACCACCCGGCCGGCGTAGGCGGGTTGAGCAAGGACGCGACGCTGCTGGCGGTGACCCACGCCGAGCATGGCGACACGCTGCACCCCGCCCTGCGGATGGTCGACGCGGTCACGGGCGAGCCCGTCGCCGAGCTCTGGGACGGGGAGGGCAACACCGTCGCACCGGCCGGCTGGAGCCGGGTACGCGGAGACCAGCGACTGGCGATCCTGGCCGACCGCTCCGGGCGCCTGCGGCCAGAGATATGGACCCCGGCGACCGGCCAGCGGGTGCCGCTGGAACTGGACCTGCCTGGTGAGGTGTGGGTCGCCGACTGGTGGCCGGACGCGTCGGCGCTGCTGCTGGCGCACGACCACCTGGGGCGTACGCAGCTGCACCGCTACGACCTGGGCGCCGCTCGGACAGAACGGCTGGATCTGACCCTCGGAGGCGGCATGGGCCGTCCCGACCACGGCACCATCGGCGCCGCCCGGGTGCGCGACGACGGCGCGATCTGGTACGCGTTCACGTCCTCGTCGCACGCCCCCGAGATCCGGGTCCGCCGGCCCGTCGACGGCTCCGGGCCGCTCGACGAGGCGCTGCTCGTGCCTCCCGGCGAGCCCGCCCCTGAGGGCGTCGCCTACGGCTCGCTGCACTACGACAATGGCGAGGGAGGCCGGGTCCACGCCTTCCTCGCCCGGCCACGTGGCAAGGGCCCGTTCCCCCTCGTCGTCGCGGCCCACGGTGGGCCGCAGGCGCAGGTCACCGACAGCTTCGATCCGCGCGTGCAGGCCTGGGTGGACCACGGCTTCGCGGTGCTCTTGCCCAACTACCGCGGATCGACCGGCTACGGCAAGCGCTGGGAGGACGCGCTACAGGGGGACCCGGGACGCCCCGAGCTGGTCGACCTGCGCGCCGGCCGTGACCACCTGGTCGCCGCCGGCGTGGCCGACCCCGACCGGGTCGTGCTCGCCGGCGGCTCCTGGGGCGGCTACCTGGCCCTGCAGGGCATCGGCACCCAGCCCGAGTCCTGGTCGGTCGCCATCGCCGTCGTGCCGGTCGCCGACTACATGGCGGCCTACGCGGACGAGAGCCCGGTCCTGCAGGCCTTCGACCGGTCGCTGTTCGGCGGCAGCCCCAACCGGCTGCCCGCCCTGTACCGCGAGCGCTCGCCGCTGACCCACGTCAACCGGGTGGTGGCCCCGGTGCTCATCATCACCGGGCAGAACGACACCCGCTGCCCCAGGCGTCAGGTCGACAACTACGTGGCCGCGCTCGCCGAGCGAGGCGTGGTGCACCGCTACGACGTCTTCGACGCCGGCCACGGCTCGCTGGCCGTCGACGAGATCATCCGCCAGCAGGCGCTGGCCATCGACTTCGCCGCCGAGCATCTGGGCACCCCGCCGGCGCAGCGCTGAGAGGACGCCGGCCCACGGGCGTTCTCAGCCCGGGTACGGCCGGGACGGCCTGCCCTCCCGCAGCTGACCGACGATCTCGGCCACCAGCCACTGGCGCAGGCGCACCACGTCGGGGGGCGACTCCAGCGTCAGCAGGTCGCCGGCCCGGCAGTAGGCGTCGGCCTCCTCGACCAGCGCCAGCCATGCGACGGCCTTGTCCGCGAGCTCGAGAGGGACCTGAAGGTCGACCGCGGCGGTCGACTCCCCGCGGCTGCGGGCCTCCTCCACAGCCTCTGCGAGCCGGTCCCGGGGTGCTCCGTAGTGGGCGCGCAGCTCGTCGGTGAGCTGCAGCAGCCGCCGTGGGACGTCGGCGCTCGCCGGCTCCTCCGCGCGCAGGGCGATGAGGGCGAACTCGCGGCGGATGTCGTCGTGGTGCTGTCGCGCCCGCAGGTAGTCGGCCACGGGCAGCTCGAGGCGCAAGGTCCGGGTGCGCGTCGCCGTCACGCCGAGACCTCGAACCACACGACCTTGCCCTGCCCGGTCTGGTCGGCCCCCCAGGCGGCCGCCAGCGCCTCGACCAGGACCAGGCCTCGCCCGGTCTGGGCCTCCTCGTCGTAGGAGCGCACCATCGGCAGGTGGGAGCTGCCGTCCTCCACCTCCACCCGGACGCCGTCCTCGTGCCGGTGCAGGTGCAGGCGCAGGCTCGTGCCCGCGTGCAGCAACGCGTTCGTGACCAGCTCGGTCGTCAGCAGCTCGGTGACGCTGGTGAGGTCGGTGCACGACCAGGCGGCCAGTGTTGCGTCGACGAAGCGGCGCGCCAGTCGCGCGCTGCTCGCCTCGGCCCGCAGCTCGGTCGTGGCGTGGATGGCTTTTCCCCCCAAGGGCCGCAAAGACTCGCCTGGCGAGAACTGTAGCCGCTGTGGGAAGCGCTGAACAAAGTCGGTCGCGCATCCGCCGGGCGGGGCTTCACCGGGAGGGCGGCCGCAC
>DASZOD010000299.1:0-5399 GCA_035550935.1 Egibacteraceae bacterium
CCCCCCGGCGGGCGGGGATCCTACTAGGCGCCGGCCGCGCCGAGCTGGGGGCGGGCCGACGCGGCGCGAGGGCCCACGACGACGTCGGGGACGACGCCCACGGCACGTCCCACGGCCCGGGCCAGGTCGGCGGCGGCCCCGGTGACGTCGTCGACGAGGTCCAGCGCCAGGACGAGCCTGCCGTCGACCGCCCGCAGCGACCAGTCGCGCGCCCCGACGCCGGCCAAGGCGCCCGGAGTCAACACCGCCGGCGCCCGCCGCAGGTCGACGTAGACCACACGGCCGTCGTCGGCGCGGACCCGCGGCTGCCAGGCGGCGTCGGCGGCGGCGGGCGCCAGGCGCGGGACGGTGCGGCCGCAGGCAGGGCAGGGCACGTCGCCCACCAGCCCGCCGGTCCACGACCCGGTCGCCGCCCGCACCAGTGCGGTGCCGCGCCAGCCCAGGCTGGTGTAGACCAGCTCGCCGGGCTGCCCGGGCGCGGCGGCCCGGCCGGCGGTGAGGTCGCGGACCTCGACGAGGTCGAGGTCGGGGTAGGTGTGCAGGCCGTAGGTCGCCTCCACCGGGTCGGCCCCGGGGGGGCGGCATTCGGCCCACAGGGCTCGGGCGCACTCGGGCGCCCAGGCCGCCTGGACCCGCGGCTGCCGGGCCCCCAGCCCGGCGACGGCCTCGGCGAGCGCGGCCCGCGTGGCCGGCGGCGGGGGCGGTCCGACCGTGAGCAGGGTGCGCAGGCCCGGAAGCGCCGTGCCCCGCTCGGCCAGCCCCTCCAGCAGCCCCAGCGCCTGGCCGACGGGGACAGCCAGGACCGTCGCGGGCAGCATTGCCAGGGCCCGCGCGACCGGGGCGAGGGGCGCCTGCCCGGCGCCACACGGGTGCAGGGCGGTGATCCGCGCCGCCAGCGCGGCGTGGTACAGGGTCCAGAACCGCAGCGTCGGCCCGGCCGGGACGGCGTTGACGAGCGCGTCGTCGGCGCCCAGTCCGAGCACCTCGGCCAGCCGGGCGCCGGCCAGGTGCAGCCGGTCAAGGTCCCTGCGGGTGTAGGCGACGGCGAGGACCACCGCGACGCCGGCCTCGTGGACGTGGACCGGCTTGTAGCGGCGGAACAGCGCCGCCCGGCGCGCGTCGGGCCCGCCGCGGCGCAGCTCCCGGGCGGCCGCCAGCAGCTCGTTGCGGCTGCCGTGACGCTTGAAGGCGTCCTCGCTGGGCAGCAGCAGCAGGCCGGAGTTGCCGGGCCCGCCGGCGGCGGCCAGTTCCCGCTCCTCGGTCACCGGCAGGTCAGCGAGGTCCTGGAGGCTGTCGACGGTGACCCCGCCCAGCCGCTCGGACCAGAACGGACTGAACGGGCGGACCTCCGTGTCCAGCCATGTCGCCAGCAGGCGGCCCTGATCCCGGCGTCGGGTGGCCGGTGGGCGGCGGTCCCAGGTCTGAGCGGCCATCTGTCGCGGTCGGCGTCGGGCTGTCGTCGGGTCGTGGCCCGGGACGCTACTGCCTGCGCTTGGCGATCTCTTCGGTCAACGGCGGGATGACCTGGTACAGGTCGCCGACGACCGCGAGGTCGGCGATGGAGAAGATCGGCGCGTCGGGGTCCTTGTTGATGGCGGCGACGAGCCGCGAGGTCTGCATCCCGGCGCGGTGTTGGATGGCCCCCGAGATGCCCGCGCCGATGTACAGCTGCGGCGAGACCGTCTTGCCGGTCTGGCCGATCTGGTGCTGGTGGGGGTACCACCCGGCGTCGGTCGCCGCGCGCGAGGCACCCACCGCGGCGCCCAGGGCGTCGGCCAGTCGTTCGACGAGCCGGAACCCTTCGGTCTCGCCCAGCCCGCGCCCGCCGGCGACGACGATGGCGGCCTCGGTCATCTCGGGGCGCCCCCCGGCGGCCTGCTCGACGACCTCGACGACCCGGGTCCGCCTGGCCTTGTCGTCCAGCGCCACCTCTAGGGCCACGACCTCGGCCGGGCCGCCGCCGCTCTCCTCCGCGGCGAAGGCGTTCGCCTTCACGCCGATGAACTGGGGCCGGTCGCCACGCACCTGACAGCGCGACGTCATGTCGCCGCCGAAGATCGCCTTGGTCGCCACCATCCGGTCGCCGTCGAGCGTCAGGTCGGTCGCGTCGGTGACGACGCCGGCGCCGACGCGCACCGCGCAGCGGGCGACGACGTCGCCGATCAGAGGGTCGGCCGGATACAGCAGGATGGTGGCGCCCGATCGCCGCAGGGCGGCCTCGAGCGCGACCACCTGGGTTTCGGTGGCGTAGCCGTCGGCGTCGGGGGAGTCCCACGCGAACACCTTCGTGGCCCCGTAGGCGCCGAGCTGCGCGGCCCCGTCGGCGGCGCCGTCCCCGAACACGGCCGCGTGGAGCGCCCCGTCGCCGGTCCTGCGCGCCGCGGTGAGGATCTGCTTCGTGACCTTCTTCGGACGCCCCTTGTCGTGGTCGACGAGGACGAGGATGTCGGTCATCTGCTGGCTGCTCCTTGTGGCTGGGCCTGCCCGAGACGGCGGCTACAGCAGCTTGTGCTCGACCAGGAAGTCGACCAGGGCTCTGGCCCCGACGAAGCCGCTGCCGTCGTCGGTCACCCGCTTGCCGGCCTGCCGGGGCGGCCGCGGAGTGACCTCCAGGACCTGGGTGTGGGAACCGGACAAGCCCACCTCGCCGGGGTCGACGCCGGTGGTGGCGAGGTCGCGGACCTGCAGCGGCTTCTTCTTGGCCGCCATGATGCCCTTGAACGACGGGTAGCGCGGCTCGTTGATCGCCTCCACCACCGACACCACCGCGGGCATGTCGGCCTCGACGATCATGTGGCCGGTCGGGGTCTCCCGGTGGGCGGTCAGGCAGCGCCCGTCGATCTCCAGCTTCTTGCAGAAGGTCAGGGCGGGCAGGTCCAGGAACTCGGCCAGCATCGCCGGCACCAGCATGGTGCGCGCATCCGAGGACTGGTTGCCCATGATGACCAGGTCGAAGTCCTCATGTCGGAGCGCCGCCGCCAGCACCCGGGCGGTGGCCAGGGCGTCGCAGCCGTGCAGGGCGTCGTCGGTGATCTGGATGGCGCCGTCCAGCCCGTACGACAACGCCTTGCGGACGGTGGTCTGGGCCTGCGCGGGTCCCATGCACAGCACGACGACCTCGGCGCCCACGCGCTCCTTGATCCGCATCGCCTCTTCGATCGACCACTCGTCGTTGGCGTTGAGCACCGGGTCGGAACTGTCCCGATCGACTGTGAGGTCGTCGGGGTGGACCTTCTTGTCCGCGGCGGTGTCGGGCACCCGCTTGACCGGGCAGATGATCCTCACTCCAGCCCTCCATCGAGTCGGTGCCGAGTCGGTGCGCGGCGCGAGCCCACCCGCGGTCAGCGGCCGGTCGCCGTGCCGAGGGTCGCTGCCGCCGCTGTCCGCCCGGGAGTCGCTCGAGTCTAGCCCAGCGCGGTCGGACTGACCCGCCCCCCGGGGCTTCGACTCCTGGACGCCTGCGGTGCTCAACGACAGACCCCGGGTTGGGGTGGCCGGGGGGAGGGCGGCCTGAACCGGCGCTCGTGGGCCGCCGTACAATCCCGCCATGCCCTTGCCCCGGCTCGCGCTGCGGCTGGTCGGCGCGGTCGTGACCTTCACGCTCGTCTCGACCCTGCTGGTCCTGCTGTTCGCCTCGCTGGCCCTGGCCATCGACTGGGAGATCCCCGAGGGCCGGCCGCTGTACGGGCCCTCGGTCGTGCTGGACCGCAACGGGCAGGGGGTCGCGCGCTTCGCCGCCGAGGTGGACCTCACGCCGGTCACGCTCGAGCACATCTCCCCCAACCTCCAGCACGCGGTGGTCGCCACGGAGGACCGTCGCTTCTACGAGCACCAGGGCGTCGATCCCCTGTCTGTGCTGCGCGCGGTCTGGAACAACGTGCGCTACGGCGGCATCCGCGAGGGCGGCTCGACGCTGACCCAGCAGTACGTGCGCAACGTCTTCGTCGGCAGCGAGCGCACGTTGTACCGCAAGGTCCGCGAGGCGCTCGTGGCGCTGCAGCTGGAGAAGGAGCGCACGAAGGAGCAGATCCTGGAGGTGTACCTCAACCGGATCTACTTCGGCGACGGGGCCTACGGCGCGGAGGCGGCGGCGCTGACGTACTTCGGCAAGCACGCCGCCGACCTGACCGTCGCCGAGTCCGCGCTGCTGGCGAGCGTGCTGGTGTCCCCCAGCAGGCTGTCTCCCCGCTCGCACCCCGAGGGCGCCTTCGCCCGGCGCGGCATCGTCCTCGACGAGATGGTCCGGGCCGGCTTCCTGCCCGAGGACGAGGCCGCCGCGGCGCGGGCCGAGCCGATCATGCTTGCCGAGCCGCCGGCCTCGCAGCTGCCGGCGGCCCCGTTCTTCGTGGAGGAGGTCCGCCGGCAGGTGCTGGATGCCTACGGGCCCGACGAGGTCTACCGCGGCGGGCTGGCCATCCGCACGACCCTGGACCTGGAGGCCCAGTTCGGGCTGGAGCGCCAGGTCGCCGAGCAGCTGCCTGCCGATCCCACATTCGACGCCGGGGTGGCGGCCGTCGTGCCCGCGACCGGGGACGTGCTGGCGGCCTGGGGCGGGCGGGACTTCCGCGCCAGCCAGGTCAACCTGGCGCTCAACCGCGACTACGGGCGCCAGTCGGGGTCCACGTTCAAGGTCTTCTCGCTGGTCACCGCCCTCGAGGAGGGCATGACCCTGCGCACCACCTACCCGGCGCCCGGCGGGCTGCGCATCGCCGACTGGTCGGTCGGCGGAGGCGGCTGCGGCGGGCGCTGCACGCTGCAGGAGGCCATCGTGCGGTCGATCAACACGGTCTTCGCCCAGGTCGGCCGCGACGTCGGGGTCACCGACTTCACGACCATGGCGCACCGGCTGGGGGTGCGCAGCGCGATGAGGGACAACGACCTGACCCAGGTGTTGGGCACCTCGGAGGTCACCCCCTTGGACCTGGCCTCGGCGTTCGCCACCTTCGCCAACGACGGCGTGGCCTGCCCGGCCCGCGTCGTGCTCGACGTGCGCCGCCCAGACGGCCGGCGGCTGGACCCGCCCGACCCGCGCCAGCCCTCCCCTGAGCAGCGCGCCGCGTGGGCGGCCCGGCTGCAGGAGATGGGCTACGACGACTTCGGCGACGAGCAGCTGGGACGCTGCTACCGGGCGGTGGCGCCGTCGCTGGCCCGGCAGATGAACCTGGCGCTGGAGCAGGTGGTGGTCCGCGGCACGGGACGCAACGCCCAGATCGGCCGGCCGCAGGCGGGCAAGACCGGGACGACCACCGACAACACCGAGGCCTGGTTCGTCAGCTACACGCCGCAGCTGTCGATCGGCGTGGCGTTCTTCGCCCCTGCCGGGCGCATCCCGCTGGTGGGGGTCTCGGGGTGCCGGGGAGCCTGCCAGGGCGGCCAGATCTCCGCCCACATCTGGGCCG
>DASZOD010000300.1:0-7700 GCA_035550935.1 Egibacteraceae bacterium
CCCCAGCCCCGGCGGATCCTCCACCCGCACAGCCAAGCCGTCCAAAGCGGCCACCGTCGCCTCCCCCGCGGCAACCGGCAGGTCGCCCCGCCAGGTGAGCTGCCGCAACGCTGAGCGGGCCTCTGGCCACAGCAGCGGCGGAGCCGCCAAGCGGTAGCCTTCGAGCACGACAAGACCGGCGGCGCCAGCCACGCTGCGACCGCGACGCTGGCGTCGACGACGAGCGTCTCAGCGGCCGCGGCGAGCCTCCCAGATCGCTCGGACGTTGTTGGGCATCGGCCCGTCCCACCGCGTCGTCTGCCAGCCGGCGGGCAGGGGCAGCTGGTCGTCGTGCTCCAGCGCGGCCAGATCGCTTTCTTCGACGAAGTGCTGAGTGCCGATCTTCTGTGCCTGGAGCCGGCCTGAGCGGATCCAGCGGCGCACGGTCTCGGGGTGGCGGCCGATACGGCGAGCCGCCTGCGGCACCGTCAGCATGGTTGCATCCTAAAAACTTGTCAGCGAGGGCGCTTGGCACCGACGTGAGCCGGGCGGCGAGCGGCGATGTTCAGCCGCAGGTAATCGATGGTGATCGGGACGGGCAGCGCTGCGGCGACCTGCTCGACGAAGGAGCCCCGCAGGTGGTCGGGCAGCCGCTCCAGATGGGGCCCCAGGATGACGGTGCGCAGGTATTCCAGCGGCTCGGCCGGCGCGACCGGGAACGGCTGCAGCCAGCAGTCGACGTCGACGAACCCGGCCGCCGCCAGCCGGGCGGCGGTGGCTTCGGGTGCGGCGAAGTGCACCGGGTAGGTCCAGCCCGCGAAGCTCGGCGCGAACGGCGAGCGGGCCCCCACCCGGTCGATGACGGCCAGCACCCCGGCCACGTTGCCGTCGCCGCCGCACTGGGCGACGAATCGCCCGCCCGGCCGCAAGGCGGCGAACAGCCGTGCGAACAGGCGATCGTGGTCGTGGATCCAGTGGAACGTCGCCGTCGAGAAGACCGCGTCGACCGGTTCGTCGAGCACCAGTTCGGTCAGGTCAGCCACACGCAGGTCGACCCGGTCGCCCAGGTGGCCGCGGGCCTGGGCCAGCATGTCCGCCGACAGGTCGACGCCGATGACCCGGCCGCGGGGCAGCCGCCGCAGCAGGTGGGCGGTCACTCGACCGGTGCCGCAGCCGGCGTCGAGCACGGTCTCGTCGCCGGCCAGCGCGAGGCGCTCGAGCACCGCCAGGCCCATCGCCTCCAACGGGCCGGCCACCCGGTGGTAGCTGCCCGCGTCCCAGCTGCGCGCCACGCCCCCGGCCGACGACGGGCCCGTGGTGGCTCAGGCGCTGTTGATCGACACGATCGGGGTGTCCACGGCCACGAGGTCGTAGAGCTGGATGACGTCGGGGTTGGACAGGCGCACGCAGCCGTGGGACGCGTCGCGGCCCAGCGAGCCGACGTTCTGGGTGCCGTGGAAGCGGATGCCCGAGGCGTTCCAGTTCAGGGCCCGCAGCCCCAGCGGGTTGCCCGGGCCCGGGCCGATGCGCGCGGGCATACCCGCGCCCCAGCCCGTCGGGTCGGGATTGATCCAGGTCGGCATGTTGCGCTTCTGGGTGATCCGGTAGACCCCGGTCGGCGTCGGGTACCCGCCGGTGCCCACGGCCACCAGCCACGAGTGGGTGATCTGGCCATTCTGGTACAGGTACAGCTTGTGCTCGCGCTGGCGCAGCAGCAGCACCTGGTCGAAGGACGCCGCGGTGACCTGAGCCGGCACCGGGTGCATGACGACGTCGACGTCGTCGGGCCCGCCGTTGAGGCCGTGCAGGAAGGCGACGTGGGCGGCCTCGGTGTCCATCACCCGCCCGACCTGCTCAGGGGTGATGGTCACCCAGCCGGTGGCGTAGTTCAGCGCGGCGTTGCGCGGTGCCACGTTGAGCTCGGAGGCGATGGCGTCGATGAATGCCCGAACCTGCTGTGAGTCGTTGGTCACCATGACGTCGCGGTGGAAGCCCAGGGTGTGGTCCAACCAGCGCATCTTCGCCAGGCCCGTCCAGTCCACCCGCTCGCTGGCGCTCAGCGCCGCGTCGACTGCGGCCTCGGCGTCCTCGGCGGCTCCGAGCTCGCGAGGCGTGGCCGTCCAGGACCGCTCGTCCCAGCGCAGGGACACGGGGCGGTCCAGGCGCGGGGCGACCGCGCTGCGCACGGCCTGCAGGGCCTCCTCGCGGGTCATTGCGCTGACGTCGACCCCGGCCACGGTGACGCCGGGCAGGATCCGCCCATCCAGCTCGCGGCCGTAGCTGTACGTCGCCCAGGCCACCGCCGCCACCGACCCCACCAGGAGACCGACCAGCAGCAGCCCCGCGATCAGTAGCCAGCGTCGGGCCCGGCCGCGACCACCGGCCTGCGTGGGCTCCCAGGCCGTCGAGACCGCCTCGGCCATGCGGGGACGTTCCTCCTCTGCTCGGTGGGCCGGACGCAGTGTAAGACCAGCCCGACTCCCGGCAATACCCTGCGAGCGAAGGATTTAGCCGTATTTCACTGCGGTTTCCCCGGACGGCCGCGTGGATGGGCCGATCGGACAAGGTCAGGAGGTCGTCGACGGGTGCACGCCCACGCGTTCGAAGTCCTCGGCCGCCTCCGGCTCGATGCCGTAGCGTTGGATCGCGTCGGCCACGGCCTCGCGCTTGATGTCGCCGGCCTCGGCCAGCTCGGCGAGGACGGCCACCGCGATGCTCTCGGCGTCGATGCCGAAGTGGCGGCGCAACGCAGGGCGGGTGTCGCTCAGGCCGAACCCGTCGGTGCCCAGCGTCGCGAAGCGTCCGGGCACCCAGGCCCCGATGAGGCCGGGTACCGCCCGCTGGTAGTCGGTGACGGCGACGATCGGGCCCTCGGCGCCCTCCAGCGCCCCGGTCACGTAGGGGACCCGTTGCCGCTCGTGGGGATGGCGGCGGTTCCACTCGTCGCAGGCGACGCCGTCGCGGTGCAGGCCGACCCAGCCCGGGGCGCTCCACACGTCCACCGCCACGTCCCAGTCGTCGGCGAGCAGCTTCTGGGCCTGCAGCGCCTGCCTCATGGCGCTGCCGCTGGCCAGCACCTGGGCGTGGTGGGCGTGCTCGCCGGCGGCACGGGCGTAGCGGTACAGGCCCTTGACCACGTCGCCCTCGTCGAGGCCCTCGGGCGCGGGCGGCTGCCGGACCGGCTCGTTGTAGACCGTCAGGTAGTACATGACGTCGGGATCGACGCCGTCCTGGGTCGGGCCGTACATCCGCTGCAGGGCGTCCTCGACGATGACGGCGATCTCGTAGGCGAACGACGGGTCGTAGGCGATGACCGCGGGGTTGGAGGCCGCCAGCAGCAGCGACTGGCCGTCCTCGTGTTGCAGCCCCTCGCCGTTGAGCGTCGTACGCCCGGCGGTGGCTCCCAGCAGGAAGCCCCGGGTACGCTGGTCCGCCGCCGACCAGATCAGGTCGCCGGTGCGCTGGAAGCCGAACATCGCGTAGAAGACGTACACCGGGATCATCGGCTCGCCGAAGGTGGCGTAGCTCGTGCCCGCCGCCGCGAACGACCCCACCGAGCCGGCCTCGGTGATGCCCTCGTGCAGGATCTGGCCGCTTTTGGCCTCCTGGTAGGACAGCAGCATCGCCTGGTCGACGGGCTCGTAGTTCTGCCCGTGCGGCGAGTAGATCTTCTGCTGTGGAAACAGCGAGTCCATCCCGAAGGTCCGGGCCTCGTCGGGGATGATCGGGACGAACCGCTTGCCGAGGTCGGGATGCTTGAACAGGTCCTTGAGCAGACGCACGAAGGCCATGGTGGTGGCGACCTCGTGCTTGCCCGAGCCCTTCTTCAGCTCGGCGTACAGGTCGCGGTCGGGCAGCGCCACCGACGAGGAGCGCACCACGCGCTTGGGCAGGAACCCGCCCAGAGCCCGGCGCCGCTCGAGCATGTACTGGATCTCGTCGCTGTCCTCGCCCGGGTGGTAGTAGGGCGGCAGGTCGCCCTCGAGCGCCTCGTCGGGGATATCCAGGTACAGCCGGTCGCGGAACTTCTTCAGCGCCTTCTGGGTGAGCTTCTTCATCTGGTGGGTGGCGTTGCGGGACTCGAAGTCGGGCCCCAGCGTCCAGCCCTTGATCGTCTGGGCCAGGATCACCGTAGGCTGGCCGGTGTGCTCGGTGGCCCAGCGGAACGCCGCGTAGACCTTGCGGTAGTCGTGCCCGCCGCGCGACAGCACCGGCAGATCGGCGTCGCTGAGGTGGTCGATGACCCTGCCCAGCGCCGGGGTGTTGAAGAAGTGCTCGCGGATGAACTGGCCGTCCTTGGTGACGTAGGTCTGGAATTGCCCGTCGGGGGTGGTGTTCAGCTTCGCCAGCAACTCCCCGGTGACGTCCTTGGCCAGCAGCTCGTCCCACTTGCGGCCCCAGACGACCTTGATGACGTTCCAGCCGGCGCCGCGGAAGATCGACTCCAGCTCCTGGATGATCTTGCCGTTGCCCCGCACCGGACCGTCCAGGCGCTGCAGGTTGCAGTTGACGACGAAGATGAGGTTGTCCAGCTCTTCGCGGCCCGCCACCGACAGCGCCCCCTGGGCCTCGGGCTCGTCCATCTCGCCGTCGCCGAGGAAGGCCCACACCCGCGAGCCCGAGGTGTCGGCGACGCCGCGGTCGTGCAGGTAGCGGTTGAAGCGGGCCTGGTAGATAGCGTTGATCGCCCCCAGGCCCATCGACACGGTCGGGTACTCCCAGAAGTCCGGCATCAGCCGCGGGTGGGGGTACGACGCCAGGCCTCGGCGGCCGTCGGAGGTGCGCTGCAGCTCCTGTCGGAACAGGTCGAGCTGCTCCTGGGTGAGGCGTCCCTCCAGGTACGCGCGGGCGTAGATGCCCGGGGAGGCGTGGCCCTGCACGTAGACGTGGTCGCCGAACTGACCGTCGTCCTTGCCGCGGAAGAAGTGGTTGAAGCCGACCTCGTACAGCGACGCCGCCGACGCGTAGGTGGCGATGTGTCCGCCGACGCCGACCCCCGGGCGCTGGGCCCGGGTGACCATGACCGCGGCGTTCCAGCGGATGAAGGCGCGGATGCGACGCTCGATGTACTCGTCGCCGGGGAACCCGGGCTCCTGGTCGGGGGGGATGGTGTTGACGTAGTCGGTGGACGTCAGGGCCGGCAGGCCGACCTGACGGCCGCGGGCGTGCTGCATGACCCGCAGGAGGATGTAGCGGGCCCGCTCCCGCCCGTGGTGGTCGATCACCGCGTCCAGCGAATCAAGCCACTCCCTGGTCTCGAGCGGATCGCTGTCGGGCAGCTGGCTCGGCATCCCGTCGATGATGACCTTGTGGTCGCTCACGCCACGTCCTCCCGAAGCCGGGCTCGCCGGTTCCTGCCCAGGCTACTGCGGCGCCCTGCCGGAACGGCAGGCTGGCGGGCCCTCACTGCCCGCCGCGCCTCCAGCGCTCGTCCGCGGCGTCCCACCTCTGGTTGCGCTCCTCGACCCGCTCCTTCCAGTTGCGCGCCTCCTGGGGCGAGGCGTAGGGGCCGAGCCGGTCCTTGGCCGGACAGGCCCCACGGCCTTCCACCCGCTCGTGCCTGAAGCACCAGTACCACTCGTTGCCCTCGGACGGAATCAATGGGCTCCCTTCTGGATCTCGCCGCAGCGGCGTGCCCTCGCTGCGGCTCGCGTGCCCCGGCCCATCAGTCTGTCAGCAGCGTGCGCACCGCGGTGAGGTCGGCCACGAAGTCGGCGAACGCCACTTGGCGTTCCTCGTCCTGGGCGCGCAGGATCGACGAGGGGTGGACCGTGGCGGTCACCAGCAGCCCGTCGCGCTCGGCGACCTCGCCGCGCTGCCGGCTGACTCGGAAGTCGGATCCCAGCAGCCCCTGCGCCGCGGTGGCACCCAGGGCCACGACGACGCGCGGCTTGACGGTGACGATCTCGGCGTCCAGCCAGGGCCGGCAGGCGCGCACCTCCTCGGCGTTGGGCTTCTGGTGGATCCTGCGCTTGCCCCGTGGCTGCCACTTGAAGTGCTTGACGATGTTCGTGACGTAGACCCGGGAGCGGGCGATGCCGGCCTCGACCAGCGCCCGGTCCAGCAGCGCGCCGGCGGGTCCCACGAACGGGGCGCCCTCGCGGTCCTCGCGGTCGCCGGGCTGCTCGCCGACGAGCATGAGGTCGGCGGCTGCCGGCCCAGCGCCGAACACGGTCTGGGTGCCGCGCTTGTACAGGTCGCAGGCGGTGCAGCCCGCGGCGGCTTCGGCCAGCTCGGCCAGGGTCGGATCGCCAGGGATGAGCTCGGAGGCCATGTCGGCATCGGCCTACCCAGCGGGGGCGGCGGCGACGCTCGGAGTTGGGCGTGGCGGTTCAATCCCAGATCCGGTCCAGTCGCCAGCCCCCGGCTTCGCGGACCAGCTCGTAGACACCCTGGCCGCGCCTGCCGTTGCGCGCCTCCACCCGCCACAGGTCGCGCTGGGGGACCTCCACCCCGCCGCCCGACCAGTACCCGGCGTCCTCCCGCCAGTGCCCGAGCACCGCCACGACCCGGTACGTCGTGCCCCGCCAGCGGAAGGCGGCGGGCGGCGCGCCGGTGGGCCCGGGGGCTGCCACCTCGATGGCCTCGCGGTAGCGCTTCGTCATCGGCGTCTGGTCCTGTGCCTCGGCCCGGGCGCTCCACCGCCCAGGCCCCGCGAGGAAGGAGGGGCAGCGACCCGGACGCGCCTTCCCTCGCACCCGGGACCGCCACCCCACGCCGGGCTTGGTCGAACGTGTGTTCGATCCTGTGAGACGCAACCTAGGACACCTGCGAGCCCTCGTCAACGGCGAAGAGACTCTTCCTCCAGCTGTCGCTGGCAGACTCGGACGGCGTGGGACGTCGAGTGGCAACCGGGGCGGCCGGCCTGGCGCTGGCCGCGCTCGTCGCCGTGGCCTGCGTTCCCGGCCGCACCCAGCCCCGCCCGAACGTGGTCGTGGGAGTGGGATCCAGCACGGAGCAACGGGTGCTGGCCGCGCTCACACTGCTGTCCCTGGACCGGGCCGGCGTGTCGGCCGAGCTGCGCACGGGCCTGGACGGCACGGTCGGACTGCGCCGGGAGGCCCTGCGCGCCAACGTCGACCTGTACTGGGATTACACCGGAGCGGCGTGGGGCCTGGGGCTCGGTCAGCAGGCGCCGCCGGCCGATCCGCTGGAGTCCTACCAGCGGGTGCGCCGCGCCGACGAGCCCAACGGCCTGGTGTGGATGGAACCCAGCCAGGCGAACGCCACCCTGGCCCTGTTCATCCGCCACGCAGACGTGGACCGGCTGTCGCGGCCGGACCTGACCGGGCTGTCCACCGTCCTGTCGGGCGGCGACGAGCGGGTCTGCGCCGACCCTGACTTCGTCCGCCGGCCCGGCGGCCTGGAGGCGCTGACCCAGGTGTACGCGATCGAGCTGGGAGCCGACGACGTCGTGCCCGCCGCCGAGCCCGACGCCATAGCCGCCGCCGCGGCGGGCCGCTGCTTCACCGCCGTGGCGACGGCCACGTCGGGGGTGGCCCGCGCGGCCGGCCTGGTGCCCGTCGCCGACGACCTCATGGTGTTCCCGGCGTTCGTGGTCACGCCCGTGGCGCGCGCGCAGGCGCTGGAGACCACCCCGCGCATCGTGACCGCGCTCGATCCGGTCACCAGGGCGCTGGACACCGCCACGCTCGCCGAGCTCAACGCTGCGGCCGAGGCGGGGGCCGCGCCGGCGGCGCTGGCCGAGGCGTTCCTGTCCC
>DASZOD010000301.1:0-2771 GCA_035550935.1 Egibacteraceae bacterium
GTGGTGGCGCCGCTGGCGCCCTACGACGAGCAGCGGGCGCGCCGCGAGGCCCGCCGGAAGCCGGATCCGGCGGCACGGGCAGCGCTGTTTCGCGGCAGGGCGCCGGAGCGCGCCACCACCCCGGTGCGCCGGACGCTGGCCGCCCACCTCAACGCCGCGCTGCACGACGAGCTGCTGGCCCGCCCGGAGGTGCTGGTGTTCGGCGAGGACGTCGGCCGGAAAGGCGGCGTGTACCACGTCACCGCCGGGTTGCAGGAGGCGTTCGGCACCGGGCGGGTCTTCGACACCCTCCTGGACGAGACCACCATCCTGGGCATCGCTCAGGGCGCGGGGCTGCTGGGGCTCCTGCCCGTGCCCGAGATCCAGTACCTGGCCTACCTGCACAACGCGCTGGACCAGCTGCGCGGGGAGGCCTGCTCGACGGCGTTCTTCTCATCGGGACAGTTCACCAACCCGATGGTCGTGCGCGTCGCCGGGCTCGCCTACCAGAAGGGCTTCGGCGGCCACTTCCACAACGACAACGCGGTCGGGGCGCTGCGTGACATCCCGGGGCTCGTGCTCGCGGTCCCCGCGCGCGGCGACGACGCCGCCCGCATGCTGCGCGGCCTGGTCGCGCTGGCCAAGGCCTGCGGCCGCGTGGCCTGCCTGCTGGAGCCGATCGCGCTGTACCACGAGAAGGATCTCTACGAGGGCGGGGACGGCCGCTGGCTGTCCGACTACCCGCCGCCGGGCCAGGTCCTGCTGCCCGGCGAGGTCGGCGTCTACGGCCCCGCCCACAGCGACCTGCTGGTGGTCTCGTACGCCAACGGCCTGCGCCTGGCCCTGCGCGCGGCGCGGCGGCTGGCGAGCCGCCACGGGCTGCGGGCCCGGGTGCTGGACCTGCGTTGGCTCAACCCGTTGCCACTGCAGGCGCTGCGCGCCCACGCCCGCCAGTGCGCCGGCGTGCTGGTCGCCGACGAGTGCCGGGCCACCGGCGGAGGGGTCGCCGACGCGCTGCTGGCCGATCTCGCCGAGCAGGGCTACCCCCGGCCGGTCGCGTCGGTGCGCTCGGCCGACAGCTACGTGCCGCTGGGCCCGGCTGCCGACACCGTGCTGCTCAGCGAGGACGACATCGTATCCGGCGCCCTGCAAGTCGCCGGCCGGCGCCGCGAACGCGGCGGCCCGGCCTGAGCCGTAGCGGGCCTGCGCTCCCCGGGGAGGACGCGGACCCGGGCGGGCGATGGCCGCTCGCAGCGTCGCCAGTGCCGTCGCGAACTCGGGTTCGGCGCGGGAGGTCGAGCAGCGTCCCCAGCCGCTCGGGGTCCAACCCGCCAACCATCCCGTGGGCGCTCGACCCGGGGCTCGGAGTTCGTCTCGATCGACACCCGCTGCTCGGCGATGGTGACCGTGCCCCGGATCCGGGTCTGGCCGTCCACCTCGGTGGTCTCCACGAACGCACCAGGTCCTTCCTCGCGCAGGCCGCGGCGGAGCAAGGCTTCGCGCAGCGGCGTGATGGCGTCAGCGGCAAGCGGGGCCTGCCAGGTGCACTGCACCATCGGCTCGCCCTCGGTGGTGGACAGGACCGGCCGATCCGACCCCCAGACCTCGGCGACGTCGAGCGGATCGGCGTCGGGATCGAGGCTGCGCCCGATCGCGGGGTGGTGCTCGTCGGCAACAAGCGCGCCCGCGGTGAGCAGCCACCCACCGCCGCCGTCGGGCAGCAGCCGCGTGAGGATGGTCGCGTCGCGAGGCGGCGGGGTGCTCAGGTGGCGGGCGCCGCGCGCGCTGCCGTCCCGGCGGTCGGTGAGCGTCACCGTCGCGCTATGCACGCGCCGCACGCGCTACAGACCCCGACCTGTCGACCGCCACCTTTCGGCGAGCTCGCGTTCGTCGTCGGGCAGCAGCGCGCCCCAGCGGGTGAGGAAGCCGTCGAGCAGTCCCAGGTCGAACAGCACGACGTCCTGCACGACCGGATGGCCGGCGGCGTCGTCCGCCCAGTCCGCGAGGCGGTGGACAGCCTCCAGCCGCTCGCGCAGCCGGTGCTCGATCGGCTGGTCGTCGACGAACCGGTACAGCTTCTCCAGCAGCCAGGGGGCGCGTTGGGGCAGCGGGCCGCCAGGCCGCTCGCCGCAGCAGCGCTTGGTCTTGCGACCCGACCCGCACGGGCACGGGTCGTTGACCGGCCCTCACCTGCGGGGGGCAGTAGCCACGCAAGCGTTGCGCCCACCCGTCGTCTGAGCCGCCGGGTCAGCGTGCAGCCGGCCAGCAGCGTCACCGCGTCCGCCAGTCGCTCGTCGCCAAGCCCGACGACGCGGTCGCGCTCGTCGACGACCTCGTACAGCATGTCGTCCCAGTCGCGATCGTCGGGATCCTCGCCGAGGGCCTCACTCACCTGCTCGTACGTGAGCGGCCCCACGCCCGCGAGCAGGCGGACGAGCTCGTCGGCGAGAGTCTGGTCGGTTGTGAACTCAGGCAGCTGCATGCGCGGCGTGTAGACCACCAGCGGCCGCCACGCAAGCACCCCAGGCCACGCTGCTCAGGCAAACGTCGAGCTGCGACCCTCGATCACAAGCGATGGAGCCGGGACGGGGAATCGAACCCCGGACCTAGGCATTACGAATGCCTCGCTCTGCCAACTGAGCTATCCCGGCCTGTCGTGCTGCGACCCTTCCTTGCAGGCGTGTCCCCTGCTTGCCACCGGCGGCCACCCGCTGCGGGTGAAGCGCTCTGCCGACGAGCGCCTCGCAGCTGCTGTGCTAGGCACGGTGGTGGGGCCGCGGGCCCGCGGCCCG
>DASZOD010000302.1:0-3861 GCA_035550935.1 Egibacteraceae bacterium
GCGCCTGCGGCGCCGCCCTCCCGGTCGCAGGCGATTGTCGGGGTCGTCGGCAAGGCCGTCGGGCTGCGCGGCGAGGTCTACGTGCGCCCCGACCCCGACGTCGGCGACGACTTCGGGCCCGGCCGCGTCTACCGCAGCGGGGGAACACCCCGGCGGACGCTGGTCGTGGCCTCCAGGCGCGAGCACGCCGGTCGGCTGGTGGTGCGCTTCGAGGGCGTCGACGACCGCACCCGGGCCGAGGCCCTGCGCGGCCTGGTGCTGACTGTGGCACGCGACGAGGTGGTCCTCGACGAGGACGCCTTCTGGAGCGCCGACCTGCTGGGATGCGAGGTCGTCGACGACGCCGGGACGGTCCTGGGCATCCTGGAGGGGGTCCTCGACGGCACCGCTCACGACTACCTGGTGGTGGCGAGACCCGACGGTGGGGAGGTCCTGGTGCCGGCCGTCGCCGACCTCGTCGAGATCAGCGCCGACCGCGTGGTGGTCCACACCATCCCCGGGCTGATGGAGCCGGGGTGAGCCCCCATGCGCATCGACGTGCTCACCATCTTCCCCGACTACTTCCGCGGGCCCTTCGACGTGTCCCTGCTGGGCCGGGCGCGCCGCGGCGGCCCGCTGGACCTGCACGTGCACGACCTGCGGGCCTATACCAGCGACCGCCACCGCACCGTCGATGACCTGCCCTACGGCGGCGGCGCCGGGATGGTCATGAAGCCCGAGCCGTTCTTCGAGGCGGTGGAGACGCTGTTCGGCTCGGTCCCCGCCCGCCCGCGCACCGTGCTGTTCACCCCCCGAGGGCGGCGGCTGGATCAGCGGCTGGTCGCGGACCTCGCCGGCGAGCCGCTGCTGCTGCTGTGCGGGCGCTACGAGGGCATCGACGAGCGGGTCCACGCCGGCCTGGCCACCGACGAGCTGTCCGTCGGCGACTACGTCCTGGCCGGCGGCGAGGCCGCCGCCTGCATCCTGGTGGAGGCGGTGACCCGCCTGCTGCCGGGGGCCCTGGGCAATATCGACAGCGCCGCCGAGGAGTCGTTCACCGAGGGCCTGCTCGAGTACCCTCAGTACACGCGGCCGGCGACGTACCGCGGGATGGCGGTGCCCGACGTGCTGCTGTCGGGCGACCACGGGGCCGTCGCCCGGTGGCGACGGGAGCGCGCCCTGGAACACACGCGGCGCACGCGCCCGGACCTCTTCGCCGCCTGGCGGGCGCGGTCGGACCTCGATGACGGCAGCTGAGCCGGGCGTCGCGTTCATTGACCGCGACGAAGGCATCTGGCTATCCTGTCAGTTCGGCGTGTCGGCGCATGGAACCCTGGCACCGGCGCGAGCGCCGATCTGCCACCGCATGGCGACGTGTCCGCCCGCCACCACAAGTCCCCCAAGGCCTGCCGCATGAACGCCACTGACCTCGTCGACATCGAGAACCTCCGCCACGACGTCCCCGAGTTCCGTGCCGGCGATACGCTCCGCGTGTACGTCAGGGTCACCGAAGGCAACCGGACGCGGCTGCAGGCCTTCGAGGGCAACGTCATCGCGCGGCGGGGCAGCGGCGTCCGCGAGACCTTCACCGTGCGCAAGATCAGCTTCAACGGCGTCGGCGTCGAGCGGACGTTCCCGGTGCACGCGCCGGTCATCGACCGCATCGAGGTCCTGCGCCGCGGCAGGGTGCGCCGAGCCAAGCTGTACTACCTTCGCGAGCGGGTCGGCAAGAAGGCCAGGATCCGCGAGCGACGGCAACCCGCCGGCGCCTGAGCAGCCGGCACCGCTCCAGCGCCCGCATGGACGAGTCCGTCAGGCAGAGCGGGGCCGCCGACACCGACGACAGGTCGGCAGCGCCCCCCCCGACAACCGCCGGCCAGGCCGAAGGCGAGCCGGGCGCACCGGCCCAGGAGCGCAGCTTCTGGGCTGAGCTGCCGGTCCTGGTCCTCGTCGCCTTCGTGCTGGCGGTGGTGCTGAAGACGTTCCTCGTCCAGGCCTTCTACATCCCGTCGTCGTCGATGGAGCCGACGCTGCACATCGGGGACCGGGTGCTTGTCAACAAGGTCGTCTACGACCTGCGTGAGCCCCGGCGGGGCGAGATCGTCGTGTTCAGCGAGGACAACGGCGACGCCCGCGGCGGCGAAGGCCCGGTCCGCCGGGTCGTGGACTGGTTCGCGTCCGGCCTGGGCCTGACCCCCCCCGGCGAGCGCGACTTCATCAAGCGCATCGTCGGGCTGCCCGGCGAGACCATCGCGATGCGCGGCGGGGTGGTGTTCATCGACGGCCGGCCCGTGCCCGAGGCCACCGCCGGCGAAGGCGGGTACCTGTCCGCGCGCGACCTCAACGACTTCCAGGAGCACAACATCCCGCCCGGGCACTATTTCATGCTTGGCGACAACCGGCCCAACTCCGCCGACAGCCGCTTCTCGCTGGGAGCGATCGCCGAGGAGGAGATCGTCGGCCGGGCTTTCGTCGTGATCTGGCCGCTGTCGCGGGCCGAGCTGCTGACCGGCGCCTACTACCCGCCAGCCGTCGCCGGCCGTCCGGCCCCTGCTCCGTCCGCGTCCGGGTGACCATCCGACTACGATCTGCAGTATGAGCGCCGAGGACCTCGAGCGGTACGAGACCGAGATGGAGCTGCAGCTCTATCGCGAGTACCGCGACGTCGTGGGCATGTTCTCCTACATCGTCGAGACCGAGCGGCGTTTCTACCTCGCCAACGAGGTCGACGTCACCCCGCATCACAGCGGCGCGGACGTGTGGTTCGAGCTCGAGCTGCGCGACGCCTGGGTGTGGGACATGTACCGGCCCGCGCGCTTCGTGCCGCACGTGCGGGTACTGACGTTCCGTGACGTCAACGTCGAGGAGCTGGCCAAGCAGGACAGCGACGCCGCGCCGCTGTTCAGCGACAGCCGGGGGTGACGGGGTGGGGTTCAACGCCAGCCGCCGCTACCGCGACGACAAGCGCCACGACATCGCCGTGCTGATCGCCGCGGCCGTCGTCATCGGCGCGCTGCTGGCCTGGGGATTCGGGCTGCTGTAACGCGCCCGCGGGGATCGTCGGCACTGTCCACAGGGGCCCGGGCCGATGTCCGGTCGACGCGGCCACCCCTGGCGTAGCGTGCGGGCATGTCCGGTTCCGCGGCGGCGATGGGTCGCGCCGGCGAGCAGATCGCCGTCCGCCACCTCGAACGGCTCGGCATGCGGGTGCTCACCCGCAACTGGCGCTGCGCCACGGCGCAGGTCCGCGGGGAGGTCGATGTCATCGCCTGGGACGGTCGCACGCTGGTGTTCTGCGAGGTCAAGACCCGCCGCGACGACGCGGCCGGCGGGCCGCTGGCGGCCATCACCGGCCGCAAGCAGCAGCGGCTGCGTCGGCTGGCCGCCGCCTTCCTGGCCGACTCGGGGCTGCAGGCCGACGACGTCCGCTTCGACGTCGTCGGTGTGTGGGCCGGGGGCGATCGCGCGCGCGTCGAACACCTGCGGGGCGCCTGTTGACCGCGTCGGGGCGGAAGACGGCCGGCGTCGGGCGCACGCGCAGCGTGGCGGTCGTGGGGCTGGACGCGGTGGCGGTGACCGTCGAGGCGCACGTGGGACCTGGCCTGCCGGGGTTGCACGTCATCGGCTCGTCGGGCTCGGCTGCCCGTGAGGCCGCCGACCGGGTCCGCGCCGCGCTGGGAGCGATCGGGGTTCGCATGCCTGCCCGCAAGGCGCTCGTCTCCCTGGCCCCGGCAGATGTCCCCAAGGCAGGAGCCCGCTTCGACCTCGCGATGGCCGTCGCGATCCTGTTGCAGCTCGCCGTCGTCGACCAGGAGGCGGTCGACGACTGCGTCATGCTGGGCGAGCTGGCGCTGGACGGCGCGGTCCGGCCCGTCCCCGGGG
>DASZOD010000303.1:0-7384 GCA_035550935.1 Egibacteraceae bacterium
GACCCCACCGGGGGGCGCAGGCGCGCCGGCGGGGTCCCAGCAGCCACCGGACGCCCAGCTCGACGAGCTGCTCGGCTGGGACGCCGTCGATGCCGCGTCGGCGCTCGACCTCGCCGCCGAGGACCTTCCCGCCGAGGAGCCGCCACCGGCCCGGGACGTCGCCGCGGTACCAGCCGAGCCCGACGACCCCCGACAGCAGCACCGGACGCGCCAACGCGCAGTGGGCCTGCTGGCCGGCCTGCTCGCACTGGGACTGGCCGTCGTGGGCGCCCTCCAGCTCGCGCTGTAGCCGCCGGGCCCCTCCCGCGGGCAGCCACTCGTACAGTGGGTGCTCGTGCGATACCGGGTGGACGAGCTCGCCGCGCGCTGCAAGGTCAGCGTGGACACGGTGCGCTCCTACCAGGCCAGGGGCCTGCTGCCCCACCCCCGGCGCGAGGGCAGAGTGGCCTGGTACTCCGACGAGCACCTGCAGCGGCTGCGGCGCATCTGCGAACTCAAGGCGCAGGGCCTGACCTTGGCCATGATCTCCGGGATCCTGACCGGCGAAGTCGACGCTTCGGAGCAGGCCCTGGCGCTCGCGCTGTCGGAGCCGATGCAGGGGGAGGCGCCGCCGCCAGACGGCGAGGAGCTGCTCAGCCTCGACCAGCTGTCACAGCGGACCGGCGTATCGACCGCGCTGCTCGCCGCGATCGAGCGCCAGGGGCTGCTCGTGCCGCGTTCCAGCGACCAGGAACGCGTCTACACCGCGGCAGACGCCGAGGCGGTGACGGCGGGACTGGCGCTGCTGGAGGCCGGGGTGCCGTTGAGCGAACTCCTGGCCCTGGCTCGCGAGCACGACCAGGCAATGCGCGCGATGGCCGACCGCGCCGTCGAGCTGTTCGCCCGCTACGTGCGCGACCCCATCCGCGCCTCGGCGGGCTCGGAGGCGGAGGCGGTCGAGCAGACGTTGCAGGCGCTGCAGGCGATGCTGCCGGCGGTGAGCACCCTGGTGGCCCACCACTTCCGTGGCCGGCTCGTGGACGCGGCGCGGGCGCGGCTGGAACCAGATTCCCGCCCGCTGGGGGCCGACCCTGACTCCGAGGAGGCCCGTTGAGCGGCCCAGCCCGTCGGGCCGGCACCGACGGGCTCACGGCGCGCACCGTCGCGGTCGCCGACCCCCGCGACCTCCTGGCGCGCCTGCCCGACGACGCCTGCCTGGCCTGGGTCCGCCACGGCGAGGGCCTGGTGGGATGGGGGCAGGCCGCCCGGCTGGACGCGGGCACCGGCCCCGAGCGCTTCGCCAGGGCCGCGGCGTGGCTGTCGGACCTGTTCGCCGGGGCGGCGGTCCACGACGAGGTCGGCGGGGCCGGCACCGGGCCGGTGGCCTTCGGCAGCTTCACGTTCGACGCCCGCGCGGGCGGCTCGCTGGTGGTGGTCCCCGGCATCACGCTGGGCCGCCGGGGCGGTCGCGCCTGGGTCACCGCGGTCGGCGGCGCCGACCTGAGCATCCCGGCAGTGGGACCCGTCCAGGCCCTGCCGGCGTGCGGGCGCATCCGCTACGCCGGGGCGTCCATCAGCGAGCTGCGCTGGCTGGACGCGGTGGACGACACCGCGGAGGCAGTCCGCCGCGGTGAGCTGGCCAAGGCCGTGCTGGCCCGTGACCTGCGGGTGTGGTCGGAGGCGGAGCTGGACGTCCGGGTGCTGGCCCGCCGGCTCGCCGAGCGCTTCCCCGAGTGCTACACGTTCGTGTGCGAGGGGCTGGTGGGGGCCACCCCGGAGCTGCTGGTGCGCCGCAGGGGCCGCCGCGTGGAGTCCGTGGTGCTGGCCGGGTCGGCGCCCCGCGGCCGCGGCGGCGAAGACCACCGTCTCGGGGCCGCCCTGCTGGGTTCGCGCAAGGACCGGGCCGAGCACGAGCTCGCCGTCGCCTCCGTGCGCGAGGTGCTCGCGCCGGCCTGCACCGAGCTGGCCGTGGACGGTCCCCGCCTGCTGCGCCTCGCCAACGTCCAGCACCTGTGCACCAGCGTGCGCGGAACCCTGATCGGGTCGCCGACCGCCCTGGAACTCGTCGCCGCGCTGCATCCCACCGCGGCGGTGTGCGGGACGCCGACCGGGCGCGCCCTGGCCCGGATCCGGGCGTTGGAGGGCATGGACCGTGGCCGCTACAGCGGCCCGGTGGGCTGGATGGACGCCCGCGGCGACGGCGAGTGGGGCATCGCGCTGCGCTGCGCCGAGGTCGCCGGGACCCGGGCCCGCCTGTTCGCGGGCGCCGGCGTCGTCGGCGACTCCCTGCCCGAGGCCGAGCTGGAGGAGACCCGGCTGAAGCTCCACGCCATGCAGTCGGCGCTGGAGGGCTGGGAGGCGGCCCGGCGCCGGCCGGCGCCGGCCGCCGGTGCGCGCCGCGCGCCGACCTGAGCGCGCCGCGCCGCGCTCAGCCCAGTGCTCGGGAGGCGGCCCGCGCCAGGCGCCCCAGCAGCGCGGCCGTGGCGGCCCGCTCGGTACGCACCTCGACGACCTGGATGCCTCGCGCCGCCCGGGCGGCCCCCAGCGCGGCCGGAAGGTCCCCGGCCCGCTCCAGCCGCCGGTGGCCGCAGCCGGTCGCTGCCGCCAGCGCGGCCAGGTCGACGCCGTGGGGCGTGGCGAAGAGGCGCTCGAAGGCGGGCAGCGACGCCTGCGGCAGCAGCGAGAACACGCCGCCGCCGTCGTTGTTGAGCACCACGACCACCAGGTCGGCGGGGGCCTCGCCCGGACCGGCCAGCAGGCCGTTCTGGTCGTGCAGCAACGACAGGTCGCCGGCCAGGGCGAACGTCGGGCCGTCGTGGGCCAACGCCACGCCGACCGCGGTCGACACGAAGCCGTCGATGCCGCTCGCTCCCCGGTTGGCCAGCACCCGCAACCCTCGTCGCGGCCTCATGGCGACGTTGAGGTGGCGGACCGGCAGGCTGGAGGCGACCACCAGCGCCGAGCCGTCGGGCAGCAGCGCCGCCAGGTCCCGGGCGGCGCGCACCTCGCTGGGGGCATCGTCGCGCTCGAGCAGCGCGTCGACGGCGGCCCGCACCCGCTGCTCGGCGTGGCGCCAGGAGCGCTGCCAGGCGCTGTCCTCGCGGGGCCGGATCGCCTTGGCGACCGCGTCGGCAACCAGGGACGGGTCGGCCACGACCACGCGCGACGCGGCCCGGGGCGGGTCCAGCCAGGCGCCGTCGCGGTCGACGAGCACCTGGGTGACGTCCGGGGCGAGGCGGCCCAGCAGCGCCTTGGACAGGCCCACGCGGCCGACGGTCACGACCAGGTCGGGCCGGTGCGCCGCCGCGAACGCATCGTCGCGCAGCAGCAGGTCGTAGGTCGACACCGCCGCCTCGCCGGCCCGGGCGCCCGACTGCGGCTCGGCCAGCACCGGCCAGGCCGCGACCGCCGCCAGCTCGAGCAGCGGCTCGGGGTCGGTGTCGAGGTCGCCGGCCACGAGCAGGCCCCGAGGGCTGGCCTGCACCCGCTGCGTCAGCCAGGCGAGGTCGGCGTCGGACGGAGGCCGGGGGCCGGGCAGGCAGGCCGTCCAGGGCGCGCCGTCGGGCCGGCCCTCCAGCGGCTGGTCGAAGCCGGCGCCGTCGGCTCCCACCAGCGGCTCGCGGAACGCCAGGTTCAGGTGCACCGGGCCGGCCGGCCCGGCGGCGCCCCGGGCCTGGGCCCAGGCGCGCGCGCTCAGCGACCGCCAGTAGGACGCCGCGCCGGCGCGGGCCTCGGCCACGCCGACGTCGGCGAACCAGCGCACCGCAGAGCCGTAGAGCCCGAGCTGGTCGATGGTCTGGTTGGCGCCGGTGCCGCGCAGCTCGGGTGGCCGGTCGGCGGTCAGCGCGAGCAGCCCGACCCGCGCGGCGTCGGCCTCCACCACCGCCGGGTGCAGGTTGACGGCGGCGGTGCCCGAGGTGGACACGACCGCGACCGGGCGTCGGGAGCCCCTGGCCAGGCCCAGCGCGAGGAACGCCGCCGAGCGCTCGTCGATGCGCACGTGCACGCGGACCCCCGGGTGGGACTCGAAGGCCAGCGCCAGCGGCGCCGAGCGGGAGCCGGGCGCCAGGCAGGCGTCGGTCAGCCCGCAGCGGGCGAGCTCGTCGACGAGCACCGTCGCGAGCGCCTGGCCCGTGTTGGGCGCGCTCACCAGGCGCTGCCGTGGGCGCAGGACCGCTCGGTCTCGGCCAGACGGGCACGCCAGGCGTCGGCGGACGCTCCGCGCAGCTGCCAGCGCGCGGCCGCCTCGGCGCTGACCGGGGGGCGGCGCAGCGCGATGGCGCCGCCCACCGGCACGAGCGGGTCGGCGACCACGTCGCCGGCGAGCAGCCCCACGGTGGCCAGCCCGCAGGCGTGGGGCAGATCGGGCAGGGCCGCGGCCAGCGCCAGCCCGGCGGCGATGCCGACCGAGGTCTCCAACGCGGAGGACACGACGGCGGGCAGCCCGGCGGCCTCGGCCACCCGCAGGGCCTCGCGGACCCCGCCCAGCGGGTGGACCTTCAACACGACGACGTCGGCGGCGGCCAGCCCGGCGCCGCGCAGCGGGTCCTCGGCGCTGCGGACGGACTCGTCGGCGGCCAGCGGCACGTCGACGCGACGCCGCAGCCGGGCCATGTCTGGCAGCGTCGCCACGGGCTGCTCGGCGTACTCGAGGTCGAAGCGGCCCAGCGCGCGCAGCATGCGCGTGGCTGCGTCGACGTCCCAGGCGCCGTTGGCGTCGACCCGCAGCCGGCCGGCGGGGCCGAGCGCGTCGCGGACGGCCTCGACCCGGGCGACGTCCTCGGCGTCGGGTCGGCCGGGGACGGCGACCTTGACCTTGGCGGTGGCACAGCCCGAGGCGGCGACGATCGTGTGGGCCTGTTGGGGGCTGACCGCGGGCACGGTGACGTTGACGGGGATCCGGTCGCGCAGCGGCGCGGGCCAGGTGTCCCGGGTGGCCTCCCGGACGGCCCGCAGCCAGCGTGCGGCCAGGCGCGGGCCGTAGTCGGGGAAGGGCGAGAACTCTCCCCACCCGGCCGGGCCGTGCACCAGGACGCCCTCGCGCCGGTCCAGGCCCCGGAAGGGGATGCGCAGCGGGATGCGGAAGGCTCGCATCAGCCCAACGCCAGCCCGGCCGCCAGCAGCACGCCGACGCCCAGCTGCAGGCGCGCGGTGGCCACCAGCACACCGACCAGCGCCGGGCCGGTGGCCTCGGCCCGCACGCGCGCCAGCGGCCGGCGCGCCAGCGCCAGCCCGGCCAGGGCCAGCAGCGGCCAGGGACTGTCGGCGGCGACCGCCACCGCCGGCACGAACAGGAACGCCCCGGCCACCAGCCCGGCGTACAGCCGCCGGGTCCGCCCCGCGCCCAGACGCACCGCCAGGGTGCGCTTGCCGGCGTCGCGGTCGCTGGCGAGGTCGCGCAGGTTGTTGGCGACCAGGATGGCGGTGGCCAGCAGCCCCACCGGGACGGCGGCCGCAGCGGCGACCGCGGTGACCCGCTCGGCCTGGACGTAGGCCGACCCCACGGTGGCGACCAGACCGAAGAACACGAACACGAACAGCTCGCCCAGGCCGGCCGAGCCGTACGGCCGCGACCCGCCGCTGTAGCCCACCGCCGCGGCGAAGCACAGCGCGCCGACGACGAGCAGCCACCAGCCGGCGGCCGCGGCCAGGGCGGTGCCGGCGGCGGCGGCGACCGCGAAGGCCGCGAGCATGGCGTCGCGCATGCGCGCCGGGGCGACCAGCCCCGCGGCGACCGCCCGGCGTGGCCCCACCCGCGCGGGCGTGTCCACGCCCTTGGCGGCGTCGAAGTAGTCGTTGGCGTAGTTCACGCCGACCTGCACGGCGACGGCGACCAGCAGGGTGGCGGCCAGCCGCCAGGCGATGACCCTGCCCGCCGCGGCACTGCCCACCAGCACCGGGGTGACCGCCGCCGTCAGCGTCCTGGGCCTGGCAGCCTCCACCCAGACCGCGAGCCGCGTGCGGCGGCCGCTCGTGGCCGCCATCAGGGTCGTCGGGGGAACCGGCCGAAGTCGGGGGGCCGCTTCTCGGTGAAGGCGTCGCGGCCCTCCTGGGCCTCTTCGCTCATGTAGTACAGCAGGGTGGAGTCGCCGGCCAGCTGCTGGATGCCGGCCAGCCCGTCGTCGGCGGCGTTGAGGCCCGCCTTGAGCATGCGCAGGGCCAGGGGTGAGTGCCGCAGCATCCGCCGGCACCAGGCGACGGTCTCCTCCTCCAGGCGCTCCAGGGGGACCACCTTGTTGACCAGTCCCATCTGGGCGGCCTCGGCGGCCGAGTAGCGCTCGCACAGGAACCAGATCTCGCGCGCCTTCTTCTGCCCGACGGTGCGCGCCAGCAGGCCCGAGCCGTAGCCGGCGTCGAACGAGCCGACCTTGGGCCCGGTCTGGCCGAACACCGCGTTGTCGGCGGCCACGGTCAGGTCACACACCAGGTGCAGCACGTGGCCACCGCCGATGGCGTAGCCGGCGACCATGGCGACCACCGGCTTGGGGGTACGCCGGATCTGGATCTGCAGGTCCAGGACGTTGAGCCGGCCGACCCCGCGCGCGTCGCGGTAGCCGTCGTCGCCGCGTACCCGCTGGTCGCCGCCGGAGCAGAACGCCTTCGTGCCCGCGCCGGTGAGGATGATGACGCCGACCCGGGGGTCGTCGCGGGCGGCCGCGAACGCGTCGGACAGCTCGAACAGCGTGGTGGGGCGGAAGGCGTTGCGGACCTCGGGGCGGTTGATGGTGAGCTTGGCGATGCCCTCGGCGGTCTCGTAGACGATGTCGACGTAGTCGCCGGAGGCCTTCCAGTCAGGCACGCCACCACTCCCACGGGCCAAGGCTGCAGCGGTCGCCGGTACGGTAGCACCGCCGGTTTTTCCAGCACTCGGGGAGGCGACGTCGACCGTGTCCGAGTCCGCCGGCCGGCGCCTGGTGGCCCTGCGCCTGCCGTCGGGGCCGGCGCTGGCGCGGGCGGTCCAGCGTTGCTGGGACGACGGCGACGCCGCCGCGCCGCTGCCCGCCGACCTGCCCGAGCCCGAGCTGGCCCGAGTCCTGGCCGAGCTGCGCCCGCACGTGCTGGTCGACGAACGCGGCACCACGGCGCTGTCCGAGCCCGAGCCGGTCCCCGCCGACGTGGTGCTGGTCGTGGCCACCTCGGGCTCGACCGGGGCCCCCAAGGGCGTCCAGTTGAGCACCGCGGCGCTGGAGGCGTCGGCGCGAGCCGGCCTGTCGCGCATCCAGGCCCGACCGGGTGAGCGCTGGCTGTGCTGCCTGCCGCTGCACCACATCGGCGGCCTGCAGGTGCGGGTGCGCTCCCGGCTGCTCGGTGCGGCGCCCGCGGTCCACGCCCGCTTCGACCCGGCCGCCGTCGCCCGCGAGAGCGGGGTGACGCTCATGGCGCTGGTGCCCACCATGCTGGGGCG
>DASZOD010000304.1:0-3098 GCA_035550935.1 Egibacteraceae bacterium
GCCGGATGCGCCCTCTGTCCTCGCGGCCTTCCGGATCCGGCACCGGCACCGCCGACAGCAGCGCCTGGGTGTAGGGATGCGTCGGCTTCTCGTAGATCTCGACGTCCTGGCCGATTTCGACGATCTTGCCCAGGTACATCACCGCGACCCGGTCGGAGATGTGGCGCACCACCGACAGGTCGTGGGCGATGAAGATGTAGGCCAACCCGAACTCGTCCTGGAGCTGCTCGAGCAGGTTGACGACCTGGGCCTGGACCGACACGTCGAGCGCGGACACCGGCTCGTCGCAGATGATGATCGCCGGGTTGAGCGCGAGCGCCCGGGCGATGCCGATGCGCTGGCGCTGGCCGCCGGAGAACTGGTGGGGGTAGCGGTTGATGAAGTCGGGGTTGAGCCCGACCCGCTCCAGCAGCTCGCCGGCGCGCCGGCGGCGCTGGCCGCGGGCCACGATGCCCGGGTGGATGTCCCACGGCTCCGTGACGATGTCACCGACGGTCATGCGCGGGTTCAACGACGCGTAGGGGTCCTGGAAGACGATCTGGATCTCGCGGCGCAGCGTGCGCAGCTGCCGGCGCGTCAGGGCGAAGATGTCCTGACCCCTGAAGAAGGCCCGCCCCGAGGTGGGCTCCTCCAGTCGCAGCAGGGTCTTGGCCACGGTCGACTTGCCGCAGCCCGACTCGCCCACCAGGCCCAGCGTCTCCCCCCGGTGCAGCTCGAAGCTGACGCCGTCGACCGCCTGGACCGCGCCCACCTGGCGCTTGAAGACCACGCCGCGCGTGAGCGGGAAGTGCTTGACGAGGTTCTCGACGCGCAGCAGCGGCTCGGCGCTGCGATCAATCGCGGCTGGGCGAGCGCCGGGCTGACCGGGCTGCATCGAGCACCTCCTGGTAGTAGTGGCAGGCGCTGCGTCGCCTTGCGGAATCGCCGCCGGCGCCGGGCCCGGTCACCTCGTACAGGGGGGGCTCGTCGACCGTGCAGCGGTCGCGGGCGAAGTCGCAGCGCGGGTGGAACGAGCAGCCCGGCGGGATGTGGATGAGGCTGGGCGGGGCCCCCCGGATGGGATCCAGCCTCCCGCCCTTCTGGTCGACCCGCGGGATCGACGCCATCAGCCCCAGCGTGTAGGGGTGGGCGGGCCGGTGGTAGACCTCGCCGACGAGGCCGGTCTCGACGATCTTGCCCGCGTACATCACCGCGACCTTGTCGGCGACGTCGGCGACGACGCCGAGGTCGTGGGTGATGAGGATGAGGCCCATGCCGGTCTCGGCCTGCAGGTCGGCGAGCAGGTCCATGATCTGGGCCTGGACGGTGACGTCCAGGGCGGTGGGGGCTCGTCGGCGATGAGGATGTCGGGGTCCAGCGCCAGGGCCATGGCGATCATCACCCGCTGGCGCATGCCGCCGGAGAACTGGTGAGGGTAGTCGCCCACCCGCTCGCGAGCCAAGGGGATCCGCACCCGCTGCATGAGCTCGATCGCCTGCTCGCGGGCCGGCCTGCGGGACATGCCGCGGTGAACGCGGAACATCTCGGCGATCTGCCAGCCGACCGGGAACACCGGGTTCAGCGACGTCAGCGCGTCCTGGAAGATCATGGCGATGCGCTGGCCGCGGACCTTGCGCCGCTCCCGCTCGGGCAGCCCCAGCAGGTCGACGCCCCGGTAGACGACCCTGCCCCCGGTGACGAACCCGGGGGGAGAGTCGATGATGCCCATGACCGCCTGGGCGCTGACGCTCTTGCCGGACCCCGACTCGCCCAGGATCGCCAGGGTCTCGCGCTCCTCGAGCGTGTAGCTGATGCCGTTGACGGCGCGCACGAGCCCGTAGTCGGTGCGGAACTCGACGTGGAGGTCGCGGACCTCCAGCAGGTGCTCGCCGCCGGCGAAGCGCGCCTGCTCGGCGGTCTCCTCCCACGTCCGGGCCACGGCGGCTCCTAGCGCAGCCTGGGGTCGAGGGCGTCGCGCAGCGCGTCGCCCATGAGGATGAAGCTGAACACCGTGACGCTGAGGAACAGGGCCGGGAAGAGCAGCAGGTGCGGAGCCTGCAGGAGGTAGCTCTGCGCGACGTTGATCATCAGCCCCCACGAGATCGCCGGCAGCTGCAGGCCCACGCCCAGGAACGACAGCGTGGCCTCCACCGCGATGACGATGCCGACGGTGATGGTGGCGTAGACGACGACCGGGGCGATCGCGTTGGGCAGGATGTGGCGCGCGAGGATCCGCAGGTCGCCGGCGCCCAGGGCTCGGGCCGCCTGGACGTAGTCCATCTCCTTGGCGCTGAGCACCGACGAGCGCATGAGCCGCAGCATGGTCCGCCAGAAGAGCACCACCAGCACGATCGTCACCTGCCGCAAGCCGCGGGTGCCGAGCACGCTGAGGATGACGATGGCGAACAGGATCTCGGGCACCGCGTACCAGACGTCGGTGACGCGCGCGATGAGCGTGTCCACCAGACCTCCGTAGTAGCCGGCAAGCGACCCGCCCACGACCGCGATGAGCAGCGCGAAGCCGGTGGTGACGATGCCGACGAAGACCGACACCCGCGCGCCGTACAGCACCCGGGCGTAGTAGTCGCAGCCCTGCAGGTCGAAGCCGAACCAGTGGCGCGCGCTGGGGCGCAGCAGCGAGCTGGCCAGGTCGCAGGCCCTCGGGTCGGCGTCGGTGAACAGGCTGGGGCGCACGGCCATGATGACGAACACGGCGATGAACGTCGCCGACACGAGGAACAGCGGGTTGCGCCGCAGCTGGCGCCAGGCGTCGCTCCACAGGCTGGCCTGGCGCCCCGGTGCCAGGCCGGCGGTCGCGGCCGTCGCCGACGAGGTCCCGCCCTCCACGTAGGTCGCGGCCTGGTCTTCGGCGCGGCGCTCCTCTTCGAGCCGGAACTGCTCGTCCAGCTGCGGGCCGCCAGGCTCGGGGTGGGTGACGCGAGTCGGCCGGTGGTCACTCATAGCGGATGCGGGGGTCGAGCACCGCGTACAGCAGGTCGACCACCAGGTTGGCGGCGATGAACACGATAGTCAGGAAGGTTACGATGCCGACCACCACCGGGTACTCCTGGCTGCGGATGGCCAGGAACACCGCCCGCCCCACCCCCGGTACGTTGAAG
>DASZOD010000305.1:0-19862 GCA_035550935.1 Egibacteraceae bacterium
TCCACGACCCGGCCCGTCTGGCGGCGCTGATCGAGGCCGCCCACGACCGCGGGTTGCGGGTCATGGTGTGGTACATCCCCGACTTCGTCGACCCGCAGCGTGACCTGCGCCGCGCCCAGGCCGCCGTCGCCTTCGTCACTCCCCGCGGGGACCGCGCCGACGCCTTCGGCCTTGACATCGAGATGGAAGATGTCGGCGACGTGGCCGAGCGCTCCCGCCGGCTGCTCGCGCTGTCGGCGGCGCTGCGCGCGTGGATCGGACCCGACTACCCGATGGCCGCGGTCGTGTTACCCCCCCTTCAGCTGGACCGGCGACCATCGTGGTGGCCGGCGTTTCCCTACGCAGAGCTGCGCGCCCACTATGACGTGTTCATCCCGATGAGCTACAGCTCCTTCCGCGGCACCGATCCGGACACCACCTACCTGTGGAACCTGCAGAACGTCCTCGAGCTGCGACGGCGCGCCGGTGACCCCAACCTGCCCGTCCACCTGGCAGGAGGCATCGCCGACCGCCTCCACGCCCTCGACGCGTTCGTCGCCGCGGCCCGCGACGGCGTCGTGGTCGGCGCCGGCCTGTACGACCTGCACACCACCCACCCGGAGTCGTGGCCGGCTCTCCAGGCCCTGCGCGCGCGCCATTAGGGCGAGAGCGGCCGCCGCGCCGCCGGCGGCGGGGGCCTGTTGGGGCGCAGCCTCGTGCTGTTGGCGGACCGGCCGCGGCGGGTAGCACCGGGTCATGGCGGTGCTCATCGGCACGTCGGGCTGGCAGTACCAGCACTGGCGGGGAGTGTTCTACCCCCCGCAGCTGGCCATCGGCCGGTGGCTGGACCACTACGCCGCGCGCTTCGCCACGGTCGAGATCAACAACAGCTTCTACCAGCTGCCCTCGCATGAGACCTTCCAGCGCTGGGCGTCCGAGACCCCTCACGACTTCGTCCTGTGTCCCAAGGCCAGCCGCTACCTGAGCCACTTGAAGAAGCTGAAGGATCCGGCCGAGCCGGTGGCGCGCTTCGTGGGCGCCGCCCGGGGGCTGGGTCGCAAGCTCGGGCCGGTCCTGCTGCAGCTGCCTGGCAACTTCCACGCCAACCCCGGACGGCTCGCCGAGACCCTGGCCTGCTTCGGGACCGACGTCCGGGTCGCCGTCGAGCTGCGCCACGGCTCGTGGTTCAGCGACGAGGTCCGCGGCCTGCTCGAACGCCACGGCGCCGCCCTGTGCCTGGCCGACCGCGGCTCGCGCCTGGTCACGCCGGGTTGGCGCACTGCCGACTGGGGCTACCTGCGCTTGCATCAGGGTGCGGCGTCGCCCCATCCCTGCTACGGGCGGACCGCGGTCGGGTCTCGGGCCCGGCTCCTGGCCGAAACCTGGGGCGGCGACTGCGACGTGTACGTGTTCTTCAACAACGACCCGCGCGGTTGCGCGCTGCGCGACGCCCGGCGCTTCGCGCTGGCCTGCGCCCGCCAGGGGTTGGAGCCGACCCGCGTGCCCGACCGCGGCGACGTCGAGATTGCCTCGTAGCCGACTACGCTGGCGGGTCCAGCGCTGTCGCTCAGGACCGGGGCGCCGTGGCCGACTACGTGTACGTCATCAAGGGACTGACCAAGGTCGTTCCGCCGAACAAGGAGGTCCTCAAGGACATCTGGCTGTCGTTCCTGCCCGGGGCGAAGATCGGCGTGATCGGACCCAACGCGGCGGGCAAGTCGACGCTGCTGCGGATCATGGCCGACGCCGACAGCGACTTCGAGGGCGAGGCGTGGGCCGCCCACGGTGCCCGCGTCGGCTACCTGCCTCAGGAGCCCCAGCTGGACCCCACCACGGACGTCCGCGGCAACGTCATGGAAGGCGTCGCCCGTTCCGCGCGGCTGCTGGAGCGCTTCAAGCAGCTGTCGGCCAGGATGGCCGAGACCCTCGCCGACGACGAGATGGGCCGTGTCTACGACGAGTTCGCGGCGGTGTCCGACGCCATCGAGGCGGCCGAGGCCTGGGACCTCGACCGCACGCTGGAGATCGCCATGGACGCGCTGCGGGTGCCTGCCGGTGACGCTGACGTCGCCACCCTGTCGGGCGGCGAACGCCGCCGCGTCGCGCTGTGCCGCCTGCTGCTGTCCCGCCCCGACCTCTTGCTGCTCGACGAGCCCACCAACCACCTGGACGCCGAGAGCGTCGCTTGGCTCGAGCGCCATCTGCGTGACTACCCCGGCACGGTGGTGGCTGTCACCCACGATCGCTACTTCCTCGACAACGTGGCCGGCTGGATCCTCGAGCTGGACCGTGGCCGGGCTCGGCCCTTCGAGGGCAACTACTCGTCCTGGCTGGAACACCGGCGCCAGCGCCTGGCTCTGGAAGAGAGGCAGGAGTCGGCGCGCCAGCGGGCCCTGGCCCGGGAATTGGAGTGGGTACGGGCCTCCCCGCGGGCCCGTCAGGCCAAGAGCCGGGCCCGGCTGGCGGCCTACGAGTCGCTGCTGACCCGACGCGCGGAGGAGCGGTCGGGGCCCGCCGAGCTCTTCATCCCCGACGGCCCCCGCCTCGGCGACGTGGTCGTGGAGGCCGAACATCTGGTCAAGGGCTACGGCGACCGGCTGGTGATCGATGATCTGAGCTTCTCGCTGCCGCCGGGCGGCATCGTCGGGGTGGTCGGCCCCAATGGCGCGGGAAAGACCACGCTGCTGCGTATGGTGGTGGGCCTGGAGACGCCCGACGCCGGCACGTTGCGCGTCGGCGACACCGTCGTTCCCGCCTACGTCGACCAGGCCCGCGGGGACCTGGATCCGGACGCCACGGTCTTCGCGGAGGTCACCGGGGGTCAGGACACGCTCCAGGTCGGTAGCCGCCAGATCGCTGGGCGCTCGTACGTCGCCCAGTTCGGCTTCACCGGCCCCGGCCAGCAGAAGCCGGTCGGGGCCTGTTCGGGGGGTGAACGCAACCGCATCCAGCTCGCCAAGCTGCTGCGCGCCGGCGCCAACCTTCTCCTCCTCGACGAGCCGACGAACGACCTCGACGTCGACACCCTGCGGGCCCTGGAGGAGGCGCTGCTCGGATTCGCCGGCTGCGCGCTGCTCGTCAGCCACGACCGCTGGTTCCTGGACCGCGTCGCCACCCATGTGCTGGCCTTCGAGGGCGACAGCAGGGTGGTCTGGCAAGAGGGCGGCTACTCGCGGTACGAAGCCGACCGCCGCCGGCGCCTGGGTGACGACGCGGAGCGTCCGCAGCGCATCCGCTACAAGCCGCTGCTGCGCCGCTAGCCCTGATCGGCAGGCTGGCCGGGCGTGACGGTCGACCCTGTCATTTGCCGGCTGGTGGTCATGGCCCCTGGCGGGCCTCTCTTCGAGCCGGACGAGTGCTAGCGCAGCGATCCCGGCGGCTGCTGCCCGGCGCGCACGGTGAGAACCGCGGGCGGGGCTTGACCGGCGTGGTGGCCCGGATGAGCGGTCCGTGCCGTGGCGAGGGTCTCACGCGCGGGTTGCTGGGCGGACTCGGACAAGGGCGAGTGCGGCCTCACGCGACCCGAGAGCAAGGGATGTCGGAAAAAGTCGAGGCCCCCGTGGTCGGGCGGGGGCCTCGAGCGCTCATCGGTGGGTTGCGGGCGGGCCCACCTGGCGCGTCGCGCTTGGTCTCAGTTGGTGCCCACCCTAGCGCACTCTCACACGTCGCTCGACGAAAATTCCATCCCCCGTCCGAAAGGACGGGTTTATACATCTAGGTCGAAACCGAGGACGCCCGCCAGACCGCGCAGCGTGCGGCCCGCGCCCGCAGCGGCGGCTTCATCGAGCAGCGCCATGGCGCTCGGCGTGTCGAGGTCGTTGCTCATGGCTTCGTGGAAGGCACGGGCCAGAGCAGGCGCCCGCCTGTCGCCATCGGCGCCCTCGCGCCAACGCTTGCAGGCGGTGGCGGCGTCCTCCAGTGCGCCGTCGGCGAACTCCCAGTCCGAGCGGTAGTGGTGCTCGAGGAGGTAGCGGCGGACGGCTTGGGGCTCGAAGCGCTCGAGCAGGTCGGAGAGGAACACGAGATTGCCGCGCGACTTCGACATCTTTCCGCTGTCAAGCCCGACCATCCCCGTATGGACCCAAAATCGTGCAAATGGCCTTTGCCCCGTGAGGTGCTCGGATTGGAGGATCTCGGCCTCGTGGTGAGGGAAGATAAGGTCGCTGCCGCCGCCGTGGATGTCGATGACGTTGCCCAGGTGCTCCATGGCCATGACCGAGCACTCGATGTGCCATCCCGGCCGGCCCTGGCCCCAGTCGGTCGGCCAGCTGGGCTCACCGGGGCCGCTGGGCTGCCACAGCAGGAAATCCAAGCTGTCACGCTTGCCCGGCGCCTCGGGGTCGCCGCCCTTCTCGGCGAACTGCTCGAGCATCGCTGCCCGATCGAGTCGCGACAGCGCCCCGAGGCCTGTGGCGGCCCGCACGTCGAAGTAGACCCGTCCGTCTTCGAGCGCGTAGGCGCAGCCTCGCCGGAGCAGGCCTCTCACCGACGCCACGATCGCGGGCACCGTCTCGGTGGCCCAGGGCACGACGTCGGGCGGTCGCAGCCCCAGTTGGAGCAACTCATGGTCGAAGCGGTCGACCTCGCGGCGGGCGAGCTCGTCGAACGGCACTCCCAACTCCCGCGCCTTGCCTAGGATGTCGTCGTCGAGGTCGGTGATGTTGCGCGCATAGCGGACCCGGTGGCCCTCGTGCTGGAGGTACCGGACGAGCGCGTCGAAGACGGTGTAGGTGAACGCGTGACCGACGTGGGCGGCGTCGTAGGGGGTGATGCCGCACGCGTACACCCGGACTGTGCGGCCTGCGACGAACTCGGCGAGCCTGCCGGTGCGTGTGTCGTACAGCTTCATGGGGCCCAAGCGTAGACCTGGGGGTCGGGCGGTGCCGCGACACGGGCCAGCGCCACTGGGTTCCCCGCTGCGGGCCGGCGCGCGGGCAACCGGGCTCGGAGGTGGCTGGAACGCCTGCGCCTTGGCTGGTGCTCTCCGCGCTGGATCAACCGCCGGCTACACCCGGCCCCGTCCGTAGGCGGCCCGCAGCAGCAGGAGCAGGACGACGGCGCCGAGCACGCTGAACAGCAGCCCGAGCAGCGGGCGCCGGGTCGGCCCGCCGACCAACTGCGTGCCGACGAAGCCGCCGATTGCCCCGCCGACCACGCCGATGGCGATCGTGCCCAGGCAGCCGATTGGTTCGGGGCCCGGCACGACCAGGCGGGCCAGGGCGCCCACGATGAGCCCCCCGAGCAGGATCGCGAGGATGTCCATCAGGCGACGACTCCCTGCGGCGCCTGCCGGGCGCCGGCTGCCCGAGGCTACCCGGCGCCAGCGGGTGGCAGTCGCCGCTGCACCAGGGCCCGGATGGGCTGCCAGCTGTGGCGGTGCAGCGGGCACGGGCCGTGATCGTCCAGCGAGGCTTGGTGCTGTGGGGACGGGTAGCCCTTGTTCAGCCCGAACCGGTAGGCGGGCCAGGTGGGTGACAGCCTGGTCATGAGGGCGTCGCGGGCGACCTTGGCGACGATGGACGCGGCCGCGACCGACGCCGAGTGGGCGTCGCCGTGCACGATGCGCTCGTTGTGGGTGCCGTAGTCGGCCAGGAAGTCCCAGTTGCCGTCCAGCAGGCAGACGTCGGGACGCAGTGGCAGGCCTCGCACTGCCCGGCGAGCGGCCAGCCGCATCGCTGCGCTCATGCCCAGCCGGTCGATCTCGCCGTTGCTGGCGTGACCGACCGACACGCCCAGCGCGAAGCCTGCCAGCCGCTGGGCGAGCTCGTTGCGGCGAGCCGCGTCCAGAAGCTTCGAATCGCGCAGCTTGTACATCCGCCGATCGGCGGGCAGGACGACGGCAGCGTAGGTGACCGGGCCCGCCCAGGCGCCACGCCCGACCTCGTCGACCCCGGCCACGACCGCGCCCTCGTCCCACCAGCGACGTTCGTGAGCCAGGCCCGGGACGTCCGGCAGGCGCCGGCGACGGCCCCCCGAATAGACGACGTTCTTGCGCCGGGCGGCGGGCAGTGCCATCGGCGCGCACGGTAGCAGACGGCCGAGGAGCCAGGCCCGCAGACCGACTGCCTGGTCAGCCCAGGTGGGAGTCCAGCAGGCTCAGGACCTCCCCGGGGTTTGCGTGCCGGCCCGTGGCCGTCTTGCTGTAGGATGCGGGTGCCGTCGGCATCGACCTCGAACACCCCTCGCCGCCGGGTACGATCGCGACCTCTTCGACGGCGTGTCGAAGGCTTGCAGGACCTCGGCCGCCAGACCGACGGCGCGGTCGCGGTAGCCTCAGACGCTGCAGTACTCGATCCGCAGGCGCATGGACGTGCTCTCGTTCGCTTCGTGGGTCGGCGCAGCCCGTGTCGACCTGGGTGCCGACTCGGGCGGACAGGCGGCCAGGGTAGCTGCACCGAGCGTGGTCGGTCGACGGACCGCTAGCTTGGGGCTGGCGAGCACCCACGATCACGGCGCAGCAGGGGAGCGGCGATGCGAAGGAGCGCACGGGCCCTGGCGGAGGTGGGCCCGGAGGAACGTCTGGCGCGTGCGATCGCCGCGTTGCCGGCGGTGGCGCGGCGGGCGCTGGCGGAGGTGGCCGATCGGGAGGACCTGCCCCTGGTGGCCGAGACCTGGCACCAGGGGTCGGGCGGCTGCCTGGTGGCCAACGTGGTGCGCGCTCGCGGCGGCCAGTGCGCCGCGGGCAGTCCGGGCCGCACCTTTGATGTGCGGTTCCTCGAACTCATGCCGGAGCTGTCCAGCCGCGACCTCAACCGGCTGATCGTCGCCTGGGACGAGGCCGCCGCGCGGGAGCGGCGGCCCACGGACGTCGGGTTGCGCCGGCTGCTGCGCGGCGCGCTGGCGTGGGCGACCGGCATCGTCGGTGCGGGGGAGGATGTCGTGGCGCCCGACGACCCAGGTGCTCGTTGCGTCAGTGCCCTCAGCTAGTCGGCGCCGCGTCGAGGGTGGCCTCGATGCGGCGCTCTTCTCCGCCGCGCATGACGGTCAGGGCGATGCGGTCGCCGGGGGAACGCGCCCGGATGCGCCCGACCAGGTCACCCATGCTGGTGATCGGGTCGCCGTCCACCGCGGTGATGATGTCCCCGCGGCGCAGCCCGGCTTCGTCGGCGGCGCTGCCGGGCACGACCTCCACCACGACCGCACCCTCCGCGGCACCGAGGTCGTACAGCTCTGCCACCTGCGGATCGATGTCCTGGCCGCGGATGCCCAGCTGGGCGTGTTCGACGAAGCCGCGCTCGACGAGCTGCTCGGCGATCGGCACCGCGGTCGTCGCCGGGATGGCGAAGCCGATGCCGTCATTGGCGCCCGACCGGGACAGGATGGCGGTGTTGATGCCGATCACTTCGGCTTCGGCATTCACCAGCGCCCCACCCGAGTTGCCCGGGTTGATGGCGGCGTCGGTCTGGATCATGTCCGCCAGGATCCCGGCGGGCGAGGCCACGGCGCGGTTGACCGCGCTGACCACGCCCGCCGTGACCGAGCCTTCCAGCCCGAACGGCGACCCGATCGCGACTGCCAGCTCACCCACCTGCGGCGCTTGTCTGGCGTAGGCCGGCGTCGGCAGGCCGGCGGCGTCGATGCGCAACACCGCCAGGTCGGTGCTGGGATCGGTGCCGACGACGTCGGCGTCATGGCTGCTGCCGTCGGGCAGGGTGACCCGGACACCCTGGGCACGCCCGACGACGTGGTTGTTGGTCAGCAGATAGCCGTCGGGCCGGAAGATCACCGCCGAGGCCGATCCCTCCTCCATGCCGAGCACCTCCACAAGGGCGACCGACGGCAGCACCGCCTGGGCGACCGCCTCGACCGGCTGGAGGTCGGTGTCGATGCGCACGGGGACCGGGTCGGGCGCCGGCCGCGCTGCGGGCTGGGCGGTCAGGAGCAACGGCCCGGCGATGCCCGCCGAGACCACCGCGGCCACGGCGCCGGCCGCCGCCAGAGGTCGCCATCGGCCGCCGCGCCGGCGCCGGGGGGCCGGCGAGCGCAGGTCGCCGGATGCCGGCGGCGGAGGCAAAGGCAGGGTGTCGTGCGGTTCCGGTCGGTAGGTCGTGTCCACCATCGCTGCTCCACGTCAAGGGCGATGCGCGCCGTGCCCTTCGCCCACTCGGCGTCCAGGGTAGGTAGCCAGGGACGCGGTTGCCTCCGCTGGTGGCAAACATGCGAGAAATGATCGGGCCGGACGTGACGGGCCTCTGGCGCTCCGGCGACGCCCGCGACGAGGAGCGGCCCGATGGCGAGCGCAGCAGGCGGACGTGAGGCGTCGGCTGCTCGTGGCGATCCTGGCGGCGCCGACGGCTCCCAGGGGCCGGCACCGCGACGTCGCCCGGACGCTGCGGGCGGGTATCCCCAACCCGTGGTTGGCCATCGGTCGGGGAGATCCGACGGTGAGAGCGGCGCGCGAAGGCACAGGCCGGCGGGGGCGCGGGCTGAGGTCGCTAGCAGCGGCCACCCTGCTGCTGGCGGGCATGGCCTGCCAGCCCGTGGACCCCCCGGCCGGGGACTCGTCAACGGCGCCGGACATCTCCGGCGGACGCCTGGGCGCTCCGGTCGGCGGCATGCCTGTTCGGCTGGAGGAGCTTGTGCAGCGCGGCGGTCAGATGGCGGCCCAGTGGCAGCCCGACCCCGTCCTGGTGGAGCTGTGGGTGGCGCTGGACGAGCGTGGCTCCTGGACCCAGGCGCACCTGACCTACCTCGCGCCGGACGCCGACCGCTTCCTGGTCGTGCACATCAGCCCCTCGGCCAGCCGCGTGGAACGCCCCACTCTGGCCACGCTGGGCCTGCGGCCCGTGCCGGCCGAGGGGCTGGCTCAGGTCCCGCCGCTGCCCGCAGGCACCCGCGAGCCTGCGGATATGGCTCGATTCGGACGGCGGGCGCTGGCGGCGTGCGGTGTGGGAGCGCCGCCGCGGGCGGTGCGCTACAGCACCGGCGCGCCCGCGGGCTGGGACGGTGTGCGCTGGGCCGACCCGCCGGTGTGGACCGCGACCGTGACAGACGAGCGTGACGCCAGCGCGATCGTTGACCCGGTCACCGGCGCCCCGGCAGCCGATGACCCGCGCCTGTGCGTGCACCCGGCCCGCCCCTGACGAGCGGCCAGGCTACGCGAGCGCGCGCCGCTGCCGGCTCTATCCGATGTCGTCGGCGCCCTCTGGAGGCGCAGGCCCCTTGGCGACGTAGCTGCGGTAGACGCCGATCAGGGCCTCCTTCTGGGCGTCGGTCAGGGCGGGATCGGCGCGAATGGCCGCCTCGGTCTCCTTCACGGCCGCGTGGTCGGCCCCGTCGGCCGCCCGCTCGAGAAGGCCGGCCTGAGCCAGGAGGGTCTCCGCCGACAGGTTCAGCGCCCTGGCGATCGAAGTCAGGACTCGCACCGACGGTTCGTGCAGGCCCCGCTCAACCTGGCTCAGGTACGGGTTGGAGACGTTGGTGAGCTCGGCAAGTTGCCGCAACGACAGGTTGGCGAGCTGCCGCTGGGCGCGGATGAACGCCCCGAGCGCCTTGCGCTGGGCTCTCCACGGATCTTGTTCGGCCATGTGGCCAAAGCTTACGTGTGCAAATGGGATGAGGAAGAGGCCCGAGGACCTCTCCCTCATCGGCTCGGTCGTGTTCTTGGACGTACGCCTGTCAGGACTTGCTGCCGGCCCTGCTCGGCGTGGCCTTCTCCTGCGTGGCCTCGGCGGCCTCGACGGCGGGCACCAGAGCGGAGACCACGTCGTGGGCGAACTGGCGCTGGGTGTTCAGCAGCTGCTCGGCGAAGGCGAAGGCGCTGTCGACCGCTCTGCGCGGGTCGAGGTACTGGTCGCTGAGCGGCAGCGACGACAGGTCGGGGACGAGCTTGGTGACCGAGTCGGACCACGTCTGGACGGCCTTCGCGAAGGCCTCCTGCGACTGGCGGACGTTGTCGAGGAACTGGTTCTGGGCCTGCTCGACGGTGTCGTCCTGGCGTGCCATGAGGAACTCCTTGGGTAGGGGGCCTTGCTAAGTATAGTTCCCAGCTGCTTGGCGCGCCAACCTAGTTGCGGGGACACACCGCCCCCGCCAGCGAAAGACCCCGAACCGGTAGGGCGCTCAGGTCTTCGCGCTGGAGGTGGTCTTCGTGTCGGGGGTCGGCCTCTCCCCGGCGGCTTCGACGACGGGCATGATGGCCGAGAGCACGTCGTGGAGGAACTGGCGCTGGGTGCTCAGCAGCTGCTCGGCGAAGGCGAAGGCGGTGTCGACAGCCTCCCGGGGCTTGAAGTACTGCTCGCTGACGGGCACTGACGAGAAGTCGGGGACGAGCCTGACGACCGAGTCTGACCAGGTCCTGATGGCCGTGAGCACGGCGTCCTGGGAGCGGCGCACCATCTCGATGACCTGCTCCTGGCCGCTGTCCACCGGGTCCGACTGGCTAGCCATGGGGCAATCACTTCCTTCGGAGCGGGATGCTTGGCATCCTTCCCGGCGGTCCCGCCGGGAAAACGGGCTGTTGTGATCCCTTCCCGGGTGGGTGAGGCCGCCTCCATGGCCACACGCCGCCTCTGTCTCCGGTTCCTCCCCGACACCACCACAGCCCCGCCGCTGCCCACGCTGGCCGTCCTGCGCTTGAGCAGCCCGCGTCTGCTCGCGTCACACGCTGGCAAGCAACCACGGAGGTGGCGGAGAGGGACGACGCAGCGTGAGCCGGTGCGTTCAGCGCTCGTTTATGTAGGTGCCCGGAGCGTCGGCGATCGGCGGGTGGCGGTCGCTGCCCATGGGTGGCGGCGGGCGACGGACACCGGACCGCGTGCTCATCCACTCGACCCAGTGGTGCCACCACGACCCCTCGTGTTCGGTGGCGTTGGCCAGCCACGAGTCGGGATCGGGGTTGCGGTCCTCGTCGCTGAGCCAGTAACGCGACTTCGGGTTGGGCGGGTTGACGATGCCGGCGATGTGGCCTGCCGAGGTCAGCACGAACTCGACCTCGCCGGTGACGAGATTCGTCGTCTTGTAGGAACTCTTCCACGGAGCAATGTGGTCGTTCTCCGCTCCGACGATGAAGATGTCCTCGTCCACCTTCTCCAGGTCCAGGGCCACGTCTTCGATCTCCATCTGTCCCCGGGCGAGCTCGTTGCGCAGGTAGCACGAGCGCAGGTAGAACGAGTGCATGTTCGCGGGCATGCGGGTGCTGTCGTAGTTCCAGGCCAGGATGTCGAACGCTGGTGGGTCCTCGCCCTTGAGCCAGTTGTTGACGACGTAGTTCCAGATGAGGTCGTTGCCGCGCAGGAGATCGAAGGTGCCCTGCAGCTCGGTCTCCTTCAGGTAACCTGTCTTGCTCATCCTGCGCTCGAGGGCGGCCACGGTGTCCGGGTCGGTGAAGGCCCCCAGCGGGCCCGGATCGCTGTAGTCGATCAGGGTGTTCAGCAGCGTCACGGCATTGACGAGATCGTCACCGACGGCGTCGAGGTAGGCCAGCAGGATGACGGTCAGCGTCCCGCCGAGGCACAGGCCGACGATGTTGACCTTGTCGGCCCCGGTGATGTCGCGAATGACGTCGATGGCGGTGCGGGGCCCGCTGATGAGATAGTCGTCCAGGCGGACGTCGCGCAGCGAGGAGCCGGGGTTGCGGTAGCTGATCGAGAAGACGGTGTGGCCGTGCTGGACGGCCCACTCGATGAAGCTGCGGTCCGGCGCCAGGTCCATGATGTAGTACTTATTGATCCACGGAGGGCTGCACAGCAGTGGGATCTCGTAGGTCTCGTCGGTCTGGGGCTCGTACTGGATCAGCTCCATGAGCTGGTTGCGGAACACGACCTTGCCCGCCGTGGCCGCGAGGTTCTTGCCCTTCTCGAACGGCGACGTGTCGACCTGGCGCGGCCGTCCCTTGTTGTTGGCGACGTCGTCGAGGAGGTTGCGCAGCCCGCGCAGCAGGCTGACGCCGCCCGTGTCGAACGCCTTCTTCAACGCGTCGGGGTTGCTCGGCAGGAAGTTCGTGGGGGCCAGGGCGTCGGTGATGAGCTGCACGCCGAACTGCGCCTTCTGCTTGGGCTGGTCCTCCAGTTCGGCGGCGTCGACCAACTCCTGCAACGTCCGGCGCCACAGCAGGTAGGTCTGTTGCAGTCCGAGGAAGGCGAGGTTGTCCTGCCAGGCCGGATCCCTGAAGCGCTTGTCGCCGTCGTCCGGTTGCAGCGGGCCGGACGCGGGCGCGCCCAGTGTCCGCGCCACCATGGCCGCGACGACCTTCGCCAGGCCGGCCAGACCGTGAACCCCGGCCTCCACCGCCGCCCCGGGGTGGCGGACCAGACCGTCCAACACCTGGGCGAAGGACTTGCTGAGCAGAACCGGGTCGAGCTGGGCGACCAGCCCCGCTTCGGGCGCCAGCGCATCGGCTGCGTCCAGGTGGGGGCCGGACCCGTTGGCTGCAGAGGGACTCATGGTCAACCTTCCGTGCTTGCCAGTTCCAGTATCCGCAGTCGCCAATCCACGTAGCTGATGTCACCAGTCTGCCCGTAGTCGGAGACGATCCGCAGCCGCTGCCCCCCTCCCTGCCGCGCGAGCTCGGCGATCTCGGCCGTGCTGCGGCCGTGCTCGACGACGGCGGCGTGGACGTTCGTGTCGGCGGTGTCTGCCAGGATGGCCTGCGCCAACACCCGCAGGAGCCCGACGCGCGCGGCTTGGTCGTCTGGCAGGCCGGAGACCGACGGGTGGTTTCCACTGACGAGCACCACCACCGCGTCGTCGCTCAGGACAGGCACCACCTGAGCCGAGGCCTCGTAGCGGGCCAGCAGGCCCTGGGTGAGGAATTCCCTCAGCCGGCCCACGACGCTGCCGCTGCGCGGCACGATCCTGCCGGGCATCTGCACGTAGCAGTGCAGCGATCCGGGTTCGAAGCCGGCGCAGACCTGCGACAGCGTCGTGGGATCGGAGACCCCGGTGACGGAGAATTCCACTGCCTCCAGCGCGGTAGCCATCGCGCCCACCCGTTCGCGTGAGCCCGTCACCAGTGCGCTGCGTCTCATGGCAGTGTCAATCCCCGAGCCCCTCGGCGGTGAACCGTGGACCTCGACCGGGTGCGGGCCGGTCAGGCATAGAAGCGAAAGACCGCATCGGCGATGCAGGCAGGCTTGGTCTGGCCGGTGACCTCGAACGTCATGAGCAGCATCACCTGGACGCCGCTCTCGAAGACGCTCGCGCTCGTGCACTCGACCGCCAGCCGCACCCGCTCGCCAACGGGCACGGGGGCCGGGAAGCGCACGCGGTTGAGGCCGTAGTTGACGATGAGCCGCGCGTCCTTGATGCGGAGGACCTCGTCGAGCAGTGCCGGCACCAGCGACAGCGTCAGGTAGCCATGGGCAATGGTCCGCCCGAACGGCCCGCTGGCGGCGCGCTCGGGGTCGACATGGATCCACTGGTGGTCGCCGGTGGCTTCGGCGAATTGGTCGACCTGTTCCTGGGTGACTTCGTGCCAGCCGCTGTACCCCAGATGCCTGCCCACCTGCGCGGGCAGCTCGACGACGGTGAGGACCAGCGGCCGCTCGGCCCCCTCGCCGCCGCCTTCTGGCTGGCTCATTGGTCCTCCCTTGGTCGTCAGTCAGCTCAGCTGCCTCCACCGTCCCAGCTGCTCGGCGAAGTGGGCTCGCTTGCCGGGGTCGGCCACGCCCTCCCCCTCCCGGCGGGCGTTGACGAGAACGCCGAGCTTGCCGGTGTGCTGGTTGCTGTGGATGGCGTGGGCCGCCTCGGCGACGTCCTCGAGCGCGTAGGTGCGCGTCAGGATCGGGTGGATCATCCCCCGGTCGACCAGCCGGTTGGCCTCCCAGGCCTCCTTGTAGTTGGCGAAGTGCGAGCCCACGATGCGCTTGAGGCTCATCCACAGGTAGCGGTTGTCGTACTCGTGCAGGTAGCCGCTCGTCGAGGCGCAGGTCACCACCGTGCCGCCGCGGCGGACGACGAAGACGCTTGCGCCGAAGGTCTGGCGGCCGGGATGCTCGAAGACGATGTCGGGGTCCTCGCCTCCGGTGAGCTCCCGGATCTTGCGACCGAACCGCCGCCACTCTCCGGGCTGCTGGCGTCCGTTGGCCCAGAACGCGTAGCCCTCGGCCCGGCGGTCGATGACGAGCTCGGCGCCCAGCGGGCGCAGCAGCTCGGCCTTCTGCGGGCTGGAGACCACACACACCGGGATCCCGCCGCCGTTGAGCACGAGCTGAACGGCGAAGCCGCCCAACCCCCCGGTGGCGCCCCAGATCAGGACCACGTCTCCCTGCTTCATCTGCGCAGCGTTGGGGCTGACCAGCATCCGGTAGCTGGTGGCCAGTGTCAGGCTCAGGCTGGCGGCCTCTTCCCAGGTCAGGTGGGTGGGCATCGGCATCAGCTGGTTGGCCTTGACGAGGCTGAGCTCGGCCATCCCCCCGAAGTTGCTCTCGAAGCCCCAGATCCGTTGGCGGGCGTCGATCATCGAGTCGTCGTGGCCCTCGGGCCCTTCCAGGTCGACGTAGTTGCAGTGCACGGTGACCCGGTCGCCTGGGTTCCAGCGAATGACGCCTGGGCCGGTGCGCACGACCACCCCGGAGGCGTCGGAGCCGACGATGTGGTAGTCGAGGTCGTGGCGGGCTCCCAGCTCCGACTCTCTACCGAAGCGCTCCAGGAAGACGAAGGTCGGCAGCGGCTCGAAGATCGAAGTCCACACGGTGTTGAAGTTCAGCGCCGACGCCATGGGGGCGATGAGGCATTCGTTGGGCCCCAGCGGCGGGATCGGCACCTCGTCGACGTGCAGCGACTTGCGCGGGTCTCTCTCGGCGGAGGCCACGCCCTTGAACATGCCGACCTCGCTCTTGCGCACGACTGCGGCACGCATGCTCTGGGGCAGGGGCAGTGCCGCGATCTCGTCGGGAACTGTGCCCGGAGCCAGGGCGGCTTCAAGCAAGGTTGTGAGCGGGTCCGACATGGCTCCTTCCCCGGTCCGCTGCGGTTCGTGAGCAGCCCGGCGGGCGATGCTCATTGGACCACTCGCTCGACGCGCAGGCCGCCGGCCGCCAGCCGACCGGGCCGAGGCGACGACACCCAGCGCCACCTGCGCGCTAACAATAGTTACCATAGATTGGTTTCCCATACCAACTGCCGTCCCTGGCGGCCCCGCCCCCCCCCGGGGCGGCGCTTGCCGCGCCGGGCCGGGGGGTAGGCGCCGGGCCATGAACGTCGAGCGTGTCGAGGAGGCGCTGCGGCACGTGGGACGCCGGGTGCCCCAGCCTCTGCAGGAGCTTGTCGAGCGCGCCGGCCGGCACCAGACGATGACCCTGGCGGCTGGCCTGGCCTTTCTGGGGCTCGTCTCGCTGGGTCCCGCGCTGGCCGTGGGGATGGCGCTGCTGCGCGGGCTGACGTCGCCACAGACCGCGACGGCGGTCGTCGACGCGCTCAAGGCCACCTTCCCTGAGACACTGGGGCTGGCGGACCTCATCGGGCAGATGGAGGGCCAGGTGGGCCGTTACGCCGGGCTGAGCCTGGTCGTCTTGCTGTGGCCGGCCACGTCGCTGGCCAGCGGCTGGTTGCGTGCTCTCGACGCGATCAGCGAGGAGGAGGCCACCCCGGCGCTGCGGGGCCTGGTCGGACGGGCCAAGGGGCTGGGGCTCGGCCTGGCGCTGCTGGCCGGGTTCGTCCTGGTGGTGGCCACGATGGTGGCGGGGACGGCCTTTGCCGGCCGGCGGGCTGCGGCGCTCGCGGGACTCCTTGCGGTGACCCCAGCGTCCCTGTTCGTAACCTGCCTGGCGCTGTACCGTTGGTTTCCCAGCCACCGTCGCCGCCCCTGGTCGCTGATTTGGCAAGGAGCGGCGTGGGCCACCGCCGGAGTGTTCGTCGCCACGATCGGCTTCGCCCTTGGCCTGACCCTGGCTGAGCAGCTCGCGGGTCACTACCCCCCCTCACTGTCGACCGCCATCGTCGTGGGTCTGTGGCTGTACGGCGCCAACGCCTGCCTGCTGCTGGGCGACGAGTGGAATGCGCTGCGGGCGCGGTGAGCCTGTGGGCGCAGCGCACGCCAGACGGCCCCCGACGACTCCGTGCCCATCCCCCCTTCCCCGTGGAGGACGGACCCGGTGACCGGGGGCCGAATGGCGCGGCGACGATACGGCCCCCGGCGGGGACGGGTCAACGCCGCCGTCCACAGGCGTTTCCCCACGTTGTGGACAGCCCAGGTGCAACCTGCGGAAACGGCGATGCCGCCAGGGGATAACGATGTGGACAAGCCATGAACAGCGGGCGGGTCAGGTCCTGGTCGACGAAGCTGACCTGCGGCGATGATGCGAACGGGGTTGTGGAAAGCAAAGATCATGACCGGCCCGCGTACGACCGTGCGCTGCGCGGACACCACGCTCCGCAGTCCGCAGCGACGCCTCCGGCTGGGTCAGGCCCGGTCGTCGGGGTCCTCGAGCTGCCCCTCCAGCTCGACCGCCGCCATGCGCACCAGCCAGCGGCTGGGCTCGGCCAGCTCGGCGTGGTCGGGCAGGTACTCGGGGCGCTGCCAGGCACGATCCAGCCCCTCTTGGCCTCGCGCGGCGATCACCGCGTCGCAGAACGCCCGGCCCAGGCGGAAGTCGGCGGGCTTGAGGTCCAGGCCGATGAGCTGCTCCAGGAACTGCTCGCCGGGCCCTTTCTCGGCCCGCCGCCGCTGCACCGCCTCCTCGATGCGCCCCAGAGCGGTCAGCTTGCCGGCCGCCGCCGCCCGCAGCACCGTGTCGCCCCACCCCTCGACGAAGGCCACCAGCGCCTGCAGCCGCCTTAGGATCGCGTGCTGCGCCGTCGTCGGCTCCACCCGGAAGGCGTCGGGGCGCTCCAGCGCCGCCTGCAGCGAGTCCGGGTCGAACGGATCACCGCCGAATATGGCGCCCGGATCGAGACCGCCAAACTGCTCGAGCATGGCGGAGGGGTCGAACTCGGCTTCTTCGGCGAAGCGACGGATCAGTCCGGCGACGTGGTCGGGCAGCCAGGCCACGCCGGCGAACATGCGCCGGTGCGCGACCTCACGCAGTGCCAGCCAGTGGCGGAACTCGGCCTGGTCGAAGCCGTAGTCGTGGGAGAAGCGCCGGGCGTTGTCCCCCACGGTGCCCACCACCCGCGGGTCAAGCGTGGGCACGCCCAGATCGTAGGTGCCCAGCAGCTGGCCGCACAGGTGTCCGGCGATCGTGCCGACCTGCACGCCGTACAGCAGCGCCCCGACCGCGTTGAGCGCCGCGAGCAGCGGGTTGGGACCACCGGTCCCACCTGTGGGCGTCGGCTCCACCGCCAGGCCCAAGCCACCCAGGCTCCTGCTCAGCGCCGTGGTCATGCCCTGGGCGATCGGCTCGACGTAGACGCCGAGGCCCTCGGAGCTGCTGGCAAGGGCGGTCCACTCGCCCCTGGTCAACGTCCGGACGGGTCCCTCGACGGCCCCCAGGGCCGTGACCGGGTCCAGCCAGAGTTCGGCGACCCGGACGGCGGCGGAGAGCTCGTGAGCGTCGCGGGCGGTGACGGGTTCGCCTGCCGCAGACTCGGCGATCGCCGTGGCGGTCTGGGCGGCCAGCTCCCAGTTGACCGGTCCCCCTCGCCACGACATGACCTTGGTCAGTTCCCGGAACAGCGGCACCTTCTCGAACAGGCGAGGGTCGAAGCCGCCGGCGGAGAAGGGGTCGGTCATGGGGCCCATGGTAGACGTGGAGCTCGCCCCCACGACCGGAAAAGGGCCGGGCCCGCGACGCCGAGGGCCCAGTAGAGGAGCCGCCAGCGATGACCACCGTGGCTGTCACGGGCGCCACCGGGTCCGTGGGCCGGGCGCTGCTGGAGCGCCTCGAGGCCGACCGGACCGTCGACCGGATCGTGGGCGTGGACCTCAACGAGCCTGACATGCCGGTGGCCAAGCTCGACTTCCGTCCCGGCGATGTCCGCGACCCGCTGCTGGCACACGCGCTGGCCGGGGCCGGGACGGTCGTCCACCTGGCGTTCACGTGGGCGGCGTTCCACGGCGAGGACACGATGTTCGCCGTCAACGTCCACGGCACCCGCAACCTGCTGCAGGCTGCGCACAGGGCGGGCGTCAACAAGCTCGTGCTGCTGTCCACCGGGGTGGTGTACGGCGCGCACCCAGACAACGTGGTGCCGCTGGACGAGTCGTCGCCGCTGCGGGCCAACCCCGACTTCGGCTACGCTCACCAGCGGCTGCTGGCCGAGGAGCTCGTCGCCGAGTGGACCCGGGCTCATCCCGACGCAACGGTCACGGTCCTGCGACCGGCGATGACGCTGGGTCCGGGCATCGACGATGTGGTGTCGCGCCATCTGGAGGCGCCGCGCTTGCCCCTGGTGGGCGCCTGCGAGCCCCCGATGCAGTTCGTCCACGTCGAGGACCTCGCCGACGCACTGCACCTGGCGGTGGCGCGGGACCTGCCGGGCGCCTTCAACGTCGCCGCCGACGGCTGGTTGTCGGTGCCCGAGCTCTGCGCACTGCTGGGCAAGAAGCCGCTGAGGGCTCCCGAGACGGTCGCCTTCGCCGCCGCCCGGCGGTTGTGGCGCCGGGGCCTGCTGGCGGTCCCCGCCGGTGCGTTGCGCTACGTCATGTACCCGTGGGTGCTATCCACCGAGCGGCTGCACGCCCAGGGCTGGGCGCCGGCCTGGTCCAACCGCGAGGCGCTGCACGAGTTCGTCGCCACCCACCATGAGCACCTGTCGCTGGGTCGGCTGCGGGTGCGCCGGCGGCACCTGTACGTCGGCGCGTTCGCCACCGCAGGCGCGGCGTTGGGACTGCTCCTGGCGGGGCCGCTCCGGCCGGCGGTGAGGCGCCGGGGCCGCCCGGTCAGCGGGTCCCGACCCGCTCCTGAGGGACGTCGGCAGGCATGACGTGGTCCGCGGTCCACTGCTCGTAGGACGGGTCGAAGTAGCGCACCCGGGCCTTCTTGTACTCCCTGGTCGAGTACAACAGGCGGTAGTCGTCCAGACCGGTGCGCTGACGGATCGACGAGACCGCCTCCTCCACCCTGTCCTTGGAGGTCGCGTGGATCATGCCGAACAGGGCGTAGGGCCAGTCCGGATAGGTCGGCCTGCGGTAACAGTGGCTGACGGCGGCGTAGCCGGCAAGCTGGTAGCCGTAGGCGTCGACCGCCTCGTCGGGCACCCGCCACACGCTCATGGCGTTGGCCCCGAAGCCTGCGCGCCGATGGTGCAGCACGGCCGCGAAGCGGCGCATGAGCCCACGCTCGATGAACGAGCGGGCGGCCCTCAGGACCGCCTCCTCACTGCTGCCCAGGCGCTCGGCCATGCCAGCGAACGGGGCGGGCTGGACTGCGAGGTCTTCCTGGAGTTCGCGCAGGTAGCCGATCTCCTCGCCGGTCAGTTCCCTGCCGTGACCCGAGTCGCGGTAGGCGGGCAGCACCGACTGGGCGTCCATCGCACGGCGGTCGCTGACGTCCAGGTCGACGCCGATCTTGTACAGCTTCAGCGTGGGCAGCACCCGGGTGGAGCGCGCACCCGACAGCCGGTGCAGGGCGTTGACGTGCGTCTGGAGGTCCATGCCGGGGGGGACGGCGATCGTCCACCAGAGGTTGAACTCGTGGTTGCGCCGGTAGTTGTGGCTCACACCAGGGTGGGCGCTGATCACGGCCGCGGCCTCGTCCACTCTCGGGTCGTCGGTCGCGGTGGCCACCAGCGACGAGGCGTAGCCCAGCCTGCGGGTGTCGAAGATCGCCGACACCTGACGGATGACGCGGACGTCCTTGAGACGCTGGTAGCGGCGCAGCACCTCGTCCTCGGACTCGCCCAGGCGTTCGCCGAGCGCGGCGAAAGGTCGCGCCACCAGCGGGAACTCGGTCTGGACGATGTTCAGCAGCTGCTGGTCGCGCTCGTCCAGCATGACTCGGCCGACGGTCTTGACGGGCATGGAGCCTCCGGTTCTCTGCGCCGCCGGCGCGGCGGGCGGGGCG
>DASZOD010000306.1:0-5891 GCA_035550935.1 Egibacteraceae bacterium
GATCCAACCTGGGCGAGGGCGGCGCCGCAGGCGCCGCCGGCGGGCGGGGATCCAACCTGGGCGAGGGCGGCGCCGCAGGCGCCGCCGGCGGGCGGGGATCCAACCTGGGCGAGGGACCGCCGTGAGCCGCGAGCAGACCGACTTCTTGTACCCCTTCCTGGAGGCCGACGAGCGCGACGCGCAGTCGCTGCTGGCCGACCTGGCCCGCTCGGCCAACGGCAAGGCCGCGCAGAGCATGCAGCTGCGCACGGTGAGCGTGCAGGCGCTGGACGCCCAGCTCAACGAGGCGGCGGCGGCCATGGCCGAGCGCTTCGCCGCCGGCGGGCGGATGTTTACGTTCGGCAACGGCGGCAGCGCGACCGACGCGGCGGGCATGGCCGTGCTGTTCTGCCGTCCGCCATCCCAGAGCCCCCTCGCCCGGCCGCTTCCCGCTCGGTCGCTGGTCAGCGACGAGTCGGTGCTCACCGCGCTGTCGAACGACATCGGCTTCGATGTGGTCTTCTCCCGCCAGATCATCGCCCACGCCCGGCCAGGCGACATCGCCCTGGGCCTGTCCACCAGCGGCAACTCCGAGAACGTCATCCGCGCCTTCGAGGAGGCGCGCCGCAGGGGGCTGCTGACGGTCGGGCTGGCCGGCTACGACGGGGGTGCCATGGGCGCCTGCCCGGACCTGCAGCACTGCCTGGTGGTGCGTTCCGACAGCGTCCACCGCATCCAGGAGTCGCAGGCGTTCGTCGGCCACACCCTGTGGGCGCGGGTGCAGCGCTCCCTGCCCGAGCAACTGCCAGAAAAGGACATCCGGTGAAATACGTCGATGAGTACCGGGACCCCGCAGCCGCCCGGGCGCTGGTCCGCGAGATCACCGAACTGGCCGGCGACGACCACGTCAAGTTCATGGAGGTCTGCGGCGGCCACACCCACACGATCTACCGGCACGGCATCGAGCACGTCCTGCCCGAGACCGTCGAGCTGGTGCATGGGCCGGGCTGTCCGGTGTGCGTCATCCCCATGGGCCGCGTGGACGACGCGATCGCCGTCGCCGAGACCCCGGGGGTGATCTTCACTTCCTTCGGCGACATGATGCGGGTGCCCGGCGGCGACGGGAACCTGCTGGAGGCCAAGGCACGCGGGGCCGACGTGCGCATGGTGTACTCGCCTCTGGACGCGCTCAAGATCGCCATGCGCAATCCCGACCGCCAGGTCGTGTTCTTCGCGGTGGGCTTCGAGACCACCGCGCCGTCGACCGCGGTCACCCTGCTCAAGGCAAGGTCGGCGGGGATCACGAACTTCAGCGTCTACTGCAACCACGTCACGATCGTGCCGCCGCTGAAGGCGATCCTGGAGTCTCCCGACCTGCGGCTGGACGGCTTCATCGGGCCTGGTCACGTCAGCACGGTGATCGGCAACCGGCCCTACCGCTTCGTGCCGGCCCAGTACGGCAAGCCGCTGGTGACCGCCGGGTTCGAGCCGCTGGACATCCTCCAGTCGGTGCAGATGCTGCTGCACCAGCTGCGGGAGGGTCGCTGCGAGGTCGAGAACCAGTACACCCGCGTGGTCCGCGACGAGGGCAACCCCATGGCGCTGCAGATCCTCGCCCAGGTGTTCACGCTGCGGCCCCACTTCGAGTGGCGCGGCCTGGGCTTCATCTCCCAGAGCGCGCTGAAGCTCAACGACGACTTCGCCGCCTGGGACGCCGAGCTGCGCTTCGACGTCCCCGGCGTGCGGGTCGCCGACCCGAAGTCCTGCCAGTGCGGCGAGGTGCTCAAGGGCGTCATCAAGCCCTGGGAATGCAAGGTGTTCGGCACCGCCTGCACTCCCGAGACCCCGATCGGCACCTGCATGGTGTCCTCCGAGGGCGCCTGCGCCGCCTACTACACCTTCGGCCGGCTGCACCGCACCGCGGCCGAGGCCGCGTCCGCCACCGGCGTGGCCGTCGGCTGACATGGAGCAGCCGCACGCCTCCGAGGGGCGCGAGGCCCGGGTCCTCGAACGCATCGAGGCGTTCCGCCGGCGCCGGCCGCGGCTGCGCGACGAGTTCATCACCCTGGCCCACGGCGCCGGCGGCAAGGCCTCGGCCGCTCTGGTCGACGCGGTGTTCCTGGAAGCGTTCCGCAACGACGAGCTGGCCCCGCTGGGCGACGGCGCGGTCCTGGAGCTGCCCTCGGGCGAGCGCCTGGCCTTCAGCACCGACACGTTCGTCGTCAAGCCCTGGCGCTTCCCCGGCGGTTCCATGGGCGAGCTGGCGGTCAACGGCACGATCAACGACGTCGCGGTGATGGGCGCCCGGCCGGCGTGGATCTCGGCGGCCTTCGTGCTCGAGGAGGGCTTCGCCGTCGAGGAGCTGCGCGGGCTGGTGGCCGACATGGCCGAGGCCGCAACCCGCGCCGGCGTCAAGATCGTCACCGGCGACACCAAGGTCGTGAACAGGGGCGCCGCCGACGGGCTGTACGTGACCACCACCGGGGTCGGCGTGATCCCCGCCGGGCGCCGCCTGGGCGCCGACCTGGTCCGCCCCGGCGACAAGGTCCTGGTGTCGGGCACGATCGCCGACCACGGGGTGGCGGTCATGCTCGCCCGCGGCGACCTGGAGCTGCACGCCGACGTCTCCTCCGACACCGCCCCGGTCGCCGAGCTGGTCGAGGCCCTGCTGGCCGCCGCGCCCCAGACCCGCTGGCTGCGCGACCCCACCCGGGGCGGCCTGGGCACGGTTTGCAACGAGCTGGCCCGCGACACCGAGATGGCCGTGGTCCTCGACGAGAACCGCCTGCCCGTGGACCGGGTCGTCAACGGCGCCTGCGACATCCTGGGCATCGACCCGCTGTACGTGGCCAACGAGGGCAAGCTCGTCGCGGTGGTCCCCCCCGACCAGGCCGAGGCGGGGTTGGCGGCGCTGCGGGCCCACCCGCTGGGCAAGGACGCCACCGTGATCGGCGAGATCCGCGCGCAACCGCCCGCCATCGTGCTGCTCAACACTGCCTTCGGCGGCAGCCGCATCGTCGACATGCTCGTCGGCGACCCGCTGCCGCGCATCTGCTAGAGGGCGGCTAGCTCCACCCGGGCTTGCCCGCCAGCGGGTGTCGCCAGCGCAGGCCGGGGAAGCGCGCATAGTCCCGGTCGGTCGTGACCCACTCGCTGCCTGATTCGAGAGCGAGCGCAGCAAGGTAGGCGTCGGCGATGAGATTGCCCTTCGCGCCAACCTGCTGGCACAGTGCAACGAACAGCTCCCAGTGGCGGCGGCCGGGCCGGACCTCGACGCGGTTGGGCCGGCCCCGCAGCTCATGTACGAAGTCCAGCGCCACTGCCAGCGGGCTGGGAACTTCGAAGATGGGTGGGTTGGTGACGATCCGCAGGAGCCGTTGAGGACGAGGTCGGCCAGGCCGAAGGACTCGTCGCCCTCGGCGACGCGGGAGAGCCAGGCCGCCATCGGTCCGTGCTCGGGACGTTCGGAGCGATGCCCTAGACGAGGATGTTGACGTCAAGCAGGATCATCGCGCTCCATCAGCTCGGTGAGCGCGACGGAGTCGTCCAGGTCCACGCCGGGCCGCAGACCTCCCTGACCGAAGGTGACAAGCCGGAAGGGCTGCGGCGCGGGGCCATCACGACGCGCCAACAAGGCGCGGAGAGCATCCTCCAGCACCCGGGTGAGCGTTGTCCCGTGCTCGGCGGCGTAGCGCTTGGCGGCCCGTAGCAGGGCATCGTCAAGCCGAACCGTCGTACGCATGCATCAAAGTGTCTATGGCTGGCGCCAGTATGTCAAAACGAGGGACCGAGGCTACTCGACGTCGAACGACACCGGGATCGCCACTGCCGGCTGCCCGGGTTCGATGACCTTGACCGTGCCGGTCCACCGCCCGCGCATGGGGAAGGTCAGCGAGGCGTCGTAGCGGGCCGGCGCCACCTCGCGGGCCTCCTCGCTGACGGCTCCATGGGCCATGTCGGTCATGTCGGCGCCGAGGCACACCCGGGCGCCGGCGACCGGTTGCCCGTCGCGGCTGACGAGCACCTGGAAGGTGGTGCCTTCGGCCGCGGGCGGGTCCGGCTGGGTCTCCAGCCGCGCCTCGTACGAGGGGTCGCGGCGCGTCGGTGCACGACAGCCCAGCTGCGCGGCGAGGTCCGCGTCGGTCGCCGCATCCGTCTCGCCGGGCGCGGTGGCGGTCGGGGTCGGCCCGGCCGGGGGCGTGTCGGACCCGCCGCCCAACGCCACGAACGCACCGGCGAAGCCAACCAGCGCCACCGCCACGACCACGGCGATCTGCGTCGGCCTGCTCATCGTCTCGTCCTCCCCGTCAGCGCTGGCGCCGGTAGGCGTTGCGGTGGCCCTCGTAGGTCACGAAGTTCATGAGCCCGCCGGGCTCGACCGTGTCGTTGGCCACGTGGTGCAGGATGTGGCAGTGGAACATCCAGTCGCCGGGAGCGTTGGCGACGAACTCGAATTCGTAGCGCTCGCCGGGCCCTACCAGCACCGTGTCGGCCAGGTACGCAGCGGGCAGCGGCGCGCCGTCCTTGGCGACGACGCGGAAGCGCGGCCCGTGCAGGTGCATGGGATGGGCCTGGAAGCCGGCGTTGATGACCCGCACCCGCACGCGGTCGCCCTCGCGCACCACCATGTTGTCGGTGGCGGGGAACGGCTTGCCGTTGATCGTGAACCAGTTGTACTCGCTGGGATTGTGGCCGGCGTGCGCCACCCCCTCCCAGCCGTTGCGGCCGTCGGGCAGGCGGATCCACTCGTCGACGATCTGCACGTAGTCGCGGTCGTATGCCGGCTCGCCGTGGCCGCGGATCACCAGCGCCCCGTACAGACCCATGTCGACCTGGCGCGCCGAGTCGAAGTGGGAGTGGTACCAGAACGTGCCCGAGGGCTGGGCGGTGAACTCGTAGGCGAACGTCTGCCCGGACGCGATCGGCTCCTGCGTCACCGCGGCCACGCCGTCCATCTCGTTGGGGACGTTGACGCCGTGCCAGTGCACCGTGGTCGGCACGGGAAGCCTGTTGGTGACCTCCACCCCGAGCCGGTCGCCCTCGTCCACCCAGATCTCCGGACCAGGCACCTGACCGTTGTAGCCCCAGGCCGTTACCGACACGTCGGGCAGCCACTGCCAGCGCACCGGCTCTGCGGTCAGGCGGAACACCTTCACCCCGCCGCGCACCTCAGGCTGCGCGCGCACCACCCGCTGGCTGCGCACGGGCAGCTCGGGATCGACCGTCGGTGGGACACCGGTCTGCTCTTGCCCGTGGCCGTGGGCCGGCTCGTCGGGCGCCGGCGCGGTCGTCGGCTCCGGCGGCGGAGGTTGCGCCACCCGGGACGCCGGTGTGCGGTCCCCGGCCATCCAGGCGCCCGCGGCGACCGCCGCGACGCCCACCACCAGGACGACGAGCAGGAACCCGATCGAGCCCCGAACACCCTCGGGCTGCGCCATCGCTCCTTGCCGTTCCGACGTGCGGCCCTCTTGCCCGCCAAGGCTCGCCCCGAGCCGCCGGGGGTGCGACCGCCCGAAATTATCAGCGCCTCCGCGACCACCTATAGGCGCCCGCCCGACACCTACCAGCCGCACAGCCCCTCACTGGAGGACCTCCGCCGCGCTAGGCCCGCCGCCTAGATGCTGCGGCCCTGTGGGACGGCCCCTCCGCAGCAGCGGCCAGCCGGTCGCGGGCGCCGGCGACCGCGGCCTGGCCCAGGCTGATGCCCCCGTCGTTGGGCGGTACCCGCGAGTGTGACAGCACGCGGAACCCCCGCTCGCGCAGCGACGCGGCGGTGCGCCCCAGCAGCAGCAGGTTCTGGAACACCCCGCCCGACAGCGCGACGGTGTCCAGGCCGCTGGCTTGGCGCTGAAGCGTGCAGACGTCGACGATGGCCCCCGCCAGGCCGTTGTGGAAGCGGGCCGCGCCCACCC
>DASZOD010000307.1:0-4222 GCA_035550935.1 Egibacteraceae bacterium
CCGGGTGGCTTCCCGGGGCCCAACAGTGACTGCCGCCGACCTATTCCGGCGTTCCCACGGCGCCGTGACGGGCGTGGGCCGGGCAACCGTTGGGATGGCTGGACTGGAGCGGGGCCTACACTAGCCAAGGATGGCCGAGACCACGCGCCGATGCGTCAACCATCCTGACGTCGAGACCCGGCTTGCCTGCTCGTCGTGCGGCGCCCCCATCTGTCCGCGCTGCATGCGCCACGCCGCGGTGGGTCAGAAATGCCCCGACTGTGCGAGACCGCCGCGGGGCGCCCGGGCGCTTGGCCGACCCAGTCACTACATACGTGCCATCGCGGCGGGCGGGGGAGCGGCGGTGGTGGGAGGCGTGGTGCTGGCGCGGGTCCTGGTCGTCCTGGGAGTGGGCATCGTCATCCTCTCGGCGCTGCTTGGCATCACGGTGGGCAGGCTGGTGCGTTGGGGCACACGGGGCCAGACGCAGCAGCCGTTCGCCGCCACCGCCGTGGCCTGCGCGCTGCTGGGGGTGCTCGTCGCCGGGATCCTCGCCTTCGCAACGCCGGTGCCCAACCTCTGGTTCCTGCTGGCGTATCCGGTTGCCGGCTGGTTCGCCGCGCGCGGGCTGCATCTCTAGCGTGAGAATGCGCTGGAGGCCCCACGGGCGGCTGGGTTCATGCGGCGTCGGCCTTGGCCAGGGCGACGACCTGACCCGGCCCTTGCAGCTCCCATCCACACGTGGGCGATGCGGGCAGCCGGCTGCCTTGATCGGCCACGTGGGCCATCGCGCCGTCATGGTGCGGGTGTGCGCCAGGGTCACGGTCCGTTTCGCGCATTTTCAGCCCTCGAAGCGGTCCCGCCATGGGCCATGCCCCGCTCGGGTTGACGCCGCATCCAGGGGTCAGGGTTCGACGCAGCGCCCGCGACGGGTGTCGTGGAGCTCGTCTGTTGCCGACCGCCTCGGTCAGCGGCTCTGCCCGCTCTGGTCGGGCGGCCGGCAGGCGGCCGCTGCTTGGTTTGCTCGCGACGGGCTGCGGATAGCCAGGCCCAGGCGGCTGCCACGAACCCGGGAGCGGACATGGTCAAGTTCGGCTACACGCTGCTCAGTGAGCTCCACGGTCCCAAAGAGCTGGTCGACCAGGCCCAGGCGGCTGAGGATGCCGGCTTCGACTTGGCGGTGATATCTGACCACTTCCATCCCTGGCTGGACAGCCACAGCGACAGCCCGTTCGCCTGGAGCGTCCTGGGAGCGGTGGCCGAGCGCACCCAGCGGCTGCAGCTTGCGACGCTGGTGACCTGCCCGACCATCCGCTACCACCCGGCGATCATCGCCCAGGCGGCAGCCACGGTCGCGATCCTGTCCGACGGGCGCTTCACGCTGGGCGTCGGCGCCGGTGAGAACCTCAACGAGCACGTCGTCGGCCACGGCTGGCCGCCCGTGGACGTGCGCCACGAGATGCTCGAAGAGGCAGTCGAGGCGATGCGGCTGCTATGGAGGGGGGACTACTGCAGCTTCCGCGGCAAGCACGTGACGGTCGTCGACGCCCGCCTGTACACGGTCCCCGATCAGCCGCCGCCCGTCGCGGTGGCAGCCAGCAGCTCCGAGTCGCTGAAGCTGGCGGCGCGGATCGGGGACGCGCTGGTCGGGGTCGAGCCCGATCCCGACCTCGTGTCCGGCTTCGAGCGGGCCGGCGGGTTGGGCAAGCGCAAGATCGGTCAGGTGCCGCTGAGCTATGACGTCGACGAGGCCGAGGCCCGGCGCCTTGCGATGCGCTTCAAGTTCGCCGTTCCCGGCTGGAAGGTGATGGCCGAGTTGCCAAACCCGGTCAGCTTCGAGGCGGCAACGGCGACCGTGCGCGAAGACGATGTCGCAGGGATAGTGGCGTGCGGACCCGACCCCGACGCCCACGTCGCGGCCATCTCCGACTTCGTCGCCGCCGGCTTCGAGGAGGTCTGCCTCCTCCAGGTCGGCGACGACCACGAGGGGTTCCTCCGCTTCTGGCGCGACGAACTCGCTCCCCGCCTGCGCTGACCCGGTCACCGTCAGCCCACGACCTCGCGCGCGATGGTGCCAGGGGTCTCGGAGGTTCGATGGCCCGGGCCACGCCCGTCGCCCTGGCTCGGGGAATCAGTCGAGCGCTTGGAACAGCCGCGTGCTGCATGAACGCGGATCGACGATCCAGGCCTCGACCCGGTCGAGGGCGTCTGCGCCGGGGCTGGCGCCGACGAGCACGTAGGCGAGCGCGGGAGCGCCCCGATAGCGCACCGACTCGACGCGGGCGACGACGAGCGGCCCCGAGGCTCCGGCAGTGACCGTGTCCAGGCAGGCCGCCGGATGGCTGCCCGAGCGCAGCGGCGCTGCGGTGCGCAGCGCCTCCCGAGCCGAACGCCCCAGGCCCTCAGCCTCGGCCCGGGGCGTCCCCAACAGTCCGTGGCCGCCGCCCCGGAAGTGCGCGCGGACCGCGGCGTCGTCGGGCAGTTCGGCCTCGTCGTCGACCACCAGCGGCAGCTCACGTTGCGTCCCGGATCTCGCCTGGTCCGCGGTGGGCTGCGGGGCGGCGCCGTGTTCCTCGACGGGAGCCTGCCGTTGCAGGAACTCCTCGGCCTCGCCGGTAGGCCCCGCCGGCAGCGCGACCTCGGCGCTGTCGCCGCCGCCGCGGGTGAGCAGGGCGCCGGCCATGCCGGCGAGCAGGACCAGGCTGGCGGCCACGGTGCCGACCGCCGTCCACAGCCGCCGCCGGTCCAGCGGCGCGACCTTGGCGGCGGCCCCTTCGCCGCCCCGGGCCGCGGCGACTCGATCGCGCAGCCGGCGCTCGTAGCCTGGCGGCGGGGTCACCGCGTCGAGCTCACGCAGCGCCACAAGGACCTCGTGGGTGGCCTCCAGACGCGCCGACAGGCCAGGGTCCGCAGCCAGCCGGTCCTCGAGCGCCGCCGCCTCGGCGTGGTCGAGCTCGCCGGCCAGGTAGGCAGACAGCTGCTCGTCGACGGGGACTCGAGGATCGCTCACGACTGTGCAGTTGGAGGTCGGACCGGGCTCGATGGTTGCGCGGGCTGTTCGCGTAGCCCGCCGAGCGCGGCGGCCAGGCGAGCGTGGCCGCGGTGGATGCGCGACTTCACCGTACCCACGGGCACGCCGAAACGCTGGGCGAGTTCGGCGTAGCCGACGCCGGCCATGTCGTGGAGCACCACCGCCGCGCGGTGGTCGGGGTCCAGTGTGGCCAGCGCTCTGGACAGCTCCAGCCGCAACTCGCGGTTGGCGAGCACGTCGTCGACGGAGACGCGGTCGCTGAGGTCCTCGATGTCGGCGGTGGCCCGCTGGGGACGCCGGGAGCGCTTGCGCACCAGGTCGTGACAGGCGTTGGTCGCAACCCGGTACAGCCAGGTGGAGAAGCTGGCCGCGCCGGTGAAGGTAGCGGCCCGTCGCAGCAGCGCCAGGAACGTCTCCTGAGCGGCGTCCTCGGCGTCGGCGGGGTCGCCGAGGTAGCGGTAGCAGATGGCGTAGACCCGCCGGTCGTAACGGTCGACGAGCCGGTCGAAGGCGTTGGCGTCACCGGCGACGTACGCGGCGACGAGTGCCTCGTCGCTGGCCTCCTCGCGCCAGTCGGCGCTCACGCTGGCGAACCGTGGACGACGAGCTCGGAGAACTCGGCCTTGTAGCGTCGACCGTCGGGTTGAAGGTTCGCCGTCACCCAGACCAGCAGGTAGCGTCCGGTGACCGGCGGCTCGAAGCGCAGCTGCTCGGTTGCCGCGGCGGCGGGCACCGCGGCCAGGCGTCGCCAGCCCGCGACGGTCGGGGCCGGACGGTCGGCCACATGGACCTCGTAGGCGACCCCCGGCGTGGTGGCGGTCAAGACGACCGACCGCAGCCGGTGGGAGGCTCCGAGGTCGACCCAGAAGCCCACACCGTCCTTCAGGCCGCCGAAGGCGGCACTGTGGTACAGATCGGTGCGCCAGGTCGTCTGCGGGTCGGCGTCGGTCAGGGCGCCGAGAGCATGGTCGTTCTCGCTGCCGTCGCCCTGCGGGTCGAGGCCCGCGGCCTGTACGACGGGCAGGGCGACGCCGGCCTCCGGCGCGGGGCTCTCCTGGGCGTGCCCTCCCCCGAAGACGGGCACGTCGACGTCGAGGAACCCCGCGGCAAACGGTATGCCCACGAGCGCGCCCGCGAGCGCCAGTAGTCCGAGCACCGGGGCCAGCCACCGTGCCTCGCTGCGCAGCAGGGAATCGGTGCCCGGGGCGGCCG
>DASZOD010000308.1:0-2215 GCA_035550935.1 Egibacteraceae bacterium
AGAAGGCGACGTACAGCACGCCGCCGGGGTCGAAGGCGAGCGTGGCGTAGGGCCCGTTGATGGCCTTGCGGGAGCACTCGGTCCACGGCTGCATCGCCGGGTCGCCGCCGCGGAACCAGCTGCGGCCGTCGTCGGCGGAGAGGTGGATCACGCAGCCGAAGTCCGAGCGCACCTCGCTCTCGACGATCACCAGCTCGCCGTTGGTCGGGTTGATCGCCAGCTGCGGCGAGGAGTGCGCGCGGGCGGGATCGGGGTTGGTGGTGACCTGGACGGCGGCCGTGACGGTCGGTCCCCGCTCCTGGGTGCCTTCTCCCGCCGCTGCCACGCCGCCAGCGCCGAGCGCCAGGGCCACCAGTGCCGTGCAGACCAACGTTGCGCTCCGGCTCATTTTGTTCCCCCTCGCATCCCCACGACGGTCGTAGAGGAGTTTCTGCGCGTCTGCGGGAAGGGCTCAATAACAGACCTGCGCAGCTAGATGCACTGCTCAGTCAGCCCGTCGGCCCGCCCGTCGCCTCTGTGGCGGGCCCGCCGCGGCGGCAACGCCGGCAGGAGGCCCGGTACCCTGCCGGGTAGACCTGGACGTCGAGGCGCAAGCCGCAGGCGCGACAGAAGCGCGGCGGGTCGAACGCCAGCAGGCCCCGGCAGCGTTCGTGGTCGCCGTCGGCCTGGCGCCGCCCGCAGCCCGGGCACCACTCGTCGCTCGTCGCCGACACCGCCTACAGGTGGTCGTGGTCGCCCCAGGACAGCGACCAGCGACGGCGGGCCAGCGCCGCGACGTCGTGGCTGCCGGCGACCACGCCCAGGGTCATCGGGCGGGGCTCCAGGCGCCGGGGCAGGCGCAGGAAGCCGCATGCGGCGGCCAGCCCCGCCAGGCGGCTGCCGGGCAACGCCACGACCGTCGCCGCCACCGCGGCGGGCGCGGCGTCGACCGCGGCGGCGACGACGGAGCGCGCCGCAGGGACGTCGTCGGCCAGCAGCTCGAGCAGGTGCAGGAAGCGCCCGCCGTAGTCGTCGCGCACGGTCGTGGCGGCCGCGGCGCGAAGCCCGCCTGCCGAGCGCGCCTGGAAGTAGCGGTAACGACCGCCCGGCCGGCCGGCGTAGCGCCACCGCCACCAGCCCGCGTGGCGCGCGACGCCGTTCGGCCACCACCGAGCGCTGCGCTGCCACAGGGCGTCCAGCCCCGGTGGCGGCCCGGCGGTCTCCTGGCCCCGGGCGCCGCGCCGGCGCCTGGCCGCAACGGCGCGGGCGGTGGCCGCCACCCGGCGCGGCAGGCGCAGGCGGGCGGCCCGCCAGGCGTCGTCCAGCGGCAGGACCCAGGCGGTCGCCCGGGCGACCGGGCGCAGGCCCGCCCGGACCGCGCCGGGCAGCGAGTTCGTGTTGGGCAGCGACAAGACCGCCGCCATCCCCAGCTGGGCGCTGTCACGGTAGCGGGCCCGGGCCAGCCGCGCGTACAGGCCGGCCCTGCGGTGGGAGGCGGCCGTGGCCGAGTCGGCGGCGTGGCCGAGCCGCACCGGACGGCCGTCGAGCACCCCGGGGGTGGCGAAGGTCGCCCCGTGGCAGACCACCGCGCCGCCGTCCTCCCACAGCCACACCGAGGACGGCCCGAACGGGTTGTCCCAGTACTGCCAGCGGTACAGCGCCGGGTGGCGTTTGGGGTTGTCGGGGAAGGCCGCACCCAGCAGCGCGCAGATCGCGCCCGTGTCGTCAGGCGTGGCTCGGCGCAGGATCGGTGTGCCGGTCTGCGGCGCCTGCTCTGCCACTCGGCTGCCTTCTCCTACAGCAGCCCGGACAGCGCTTTGATCGGGACCCGAAGCTGGCGCAACATGCGCACGTCGTCGGCCGCCGGGCGGCCCAGGGTCGTCAGGTAGTTGCCGACGATCAGCCCGTTGGCGCCTCCCAGGATGCCGGCGGCCTGCAGGTCGCCGAGCACGACCTCGCGCCCCCCCGCGTAGCGCAGCGTCGCCGACGGCAGCACCAGCCGGAACAGCGCGACGGCGTGCAGCGCGACCTGCGGGTCGAGCAGGCCGGCGTGCTGTAGCGGCGTGCCGGGACGGGGGTTGAGGAAGTTGACGGGCACCTCGGCCGGCTCCAGGGCGCGCAGCGCCACCGCCAGCTCCGCACGCTGGCGGGGGGTCTCTCCCAGGCCGAGGATCCCCCCCGAGCACAGCTGCATCCCGGCCTCGCGGACGTGGCGGCAGGTGTCCCAACGCTGGCG
>DASZOD010000309.1:0-7921 GCA_035550935.1 Egibacteraceae bacterium
GTGCAGACGCCGCGGTCGAGGCTGTGGTCGCCGCGCTGGTTTGTGCGCCGCTTCGCCTGGCACGCCCTCGACCACGTCTGGGAGATCGAGGACCGCGCCGTCCCTGCGGCCAGTCAACCCCGCTGACGGAACGTGGGCTTCCGGGCGTCTGCTACCTCATCCGACCTCCGGGTTCGTCGCCCACAAGCCCGATGCGGCAGCGCGGCGAGGCAGTCCTCCGATGTGCTGCTGTAGCGTCCCGTCCCGGCCTGGGAAGCGGCGCCTCCACAGGCCTTGGTCACCGTCGGCGCGCGACGACAGACGTTCCCGAGCGGCAACGACTGCGGGCGGCTACCACCGCTTCTTTGGTCCCATCACGGGCCGGGTCGTCGAACCGCTCCTGGATGCCGCAGCAGGGAGCCCTGCGAGCACGGGGCGATGACCGGTCTTCAGTTGAAGGCGCCCAACTGGGACCATGGGTGAGCGGCCTCGCAGCTCGGTCAGCGATGCGAGTCGATCCAGCGGTCGATGATCTCCTGGAGCACCCCTAGCGGGACGGCGCCGTGGCCCAGCACGGCGTCATGGAAGCCTGGCAGGTCGAACCGGTCACCGAGCCGCATCCGGGCCCGGTCGCGCAGCCGTTCGATCTCGAGCCGGCCGATCATGTACGCCACCGCCTGTCCCGGCCAGGCGATGTAGCGGTCGACCTCGTTGTCGATGTTGTTGTGCGCCTGCGGGCTGTTGCGGCGCAGGAAGTCAACCGCCTGCTGCCGGCTCCACCCCTTGGCGTGCAAGCCGGTGTCGACCACCAGTCGGCCCGCGCGCAGCGAGTCCATGGACAGCATTCCCAAGCGGGTCAGGTCGCTGGAGTACAGGCCCATCTCGTCGGCCAAGCGCTCGGCGTACAGCCCCCAGCCCTCGACGTAGGCGGTAAGCAGGGTCAGGCGGCGAAAGCGGGGCAGGTCCAGCTCTTGGGCGAGCGCGCACTGCAGGTGGTGGCCCGGCACCGACTCGTGGAAGGCCAGCGCCTCGCACTCGAAACGGGTGCGCGTCTGCGGCTGGGAGGTGTTGACCCAATACCGACCGGGACGCGGCCCGTCGAGCTCGGGCGGCAGGTAGTAGGCGATCGGAGCCTCGGGGGCCTCCACCTGGGGGATCTCCCCGACGACGCAGCCGCCCCGCGGCAGCCGCCCGAACCAGGCGGGCGCCGTCGCCTCGGCGCGCGCGAGCGCCTCCTGGGCGGCCCGCCGGACCTGCCCGCCGGTCTGGAACCGCAAGGCCGGGTCGTTGCGCAAACGGTCGAAGATGTCATCGGGCTCCTGCAGGCCCAGCGTCGTGCCACCCAGGGCGCGGTACTCGTCGGCCAGAGCCGTCACCAGGTCCAGTCCCAGCTGGTGGATCTCCTCGGCGTCCAGCGCGGTGGTGGTGTGCTCCTGGATCGCCTGGGCGTAGACCTCGCCTCCATCCAGCAGGCAGCAGAGGCCGCTGCGCTCGTCTGGACGGGCGTGGTCGAGGACCTCGTCTCGGAGATGATCACGGTAGCGGGCCATAGCCGGGCGCACCACGCTGTCGAGGACCCCCATCAGCTCGTCGCGCCAGACGTCGGCGCCCCGCCAGCCTGTGGGGGCGGCGGGCCACAGCAGCGGGTCGCGGTCCAGTGGGGTGGCCAGGTAGCGGTCTACCTGGTCGATGACTCCGATCACGCCTCGGGCGGAAGGGGTACGGGCGCGGGCGACGCCCTGGCGGTGCCGTTGCGAGGCCTGCTGCAGGTAGTGGCCGACCCGTGTGCACCGTTGCAGGTACGCGCCGGCATGTTGCGGCTCGGCCAGCGTCACCTTCGGCACGAGCTGCAGAATGCGCGTGTGCACGCCGCCGAGCGTGGGGGTCACCGCGAACTCGACCTTGCGGGCGTCCAGGGCGCGTCGCTGGGCCCGGGTCTGAAACAGCAGCGTGGCGTGGGTAACCCAGTCCTCGGCGTCAAGCTCGGCCGGGTCGATGCGGGCCGCGCGGCGCTCGATGTCGTCGAGCTCGGCCCGCCGGCGCTCCTCGAACGCCTCGGAAAGGTCCGGCAGCTCCTGGTCGAAGTCGCGCGCCCCCACCACGTTCGCGCTGAGAGGGTCCGCAGCGAAGGACCGCGTGAGCGCCTCCTCCGCCAGCGCGTCCAACGGTGCGTGCATGGTTACTCCCACCCGGCGAGCGATCCTCCCACGCCCTTTGCAATCGCGCCAGCAGGGTCGCCTACGGGGCCTCGGGGGCCGGCGGTGGGGCCTGGGCCGGCAGCGGCGCGGCGAGGCGTCTGGCACCCGGCGACAGCGCGCCGAGCCACACTCCGAGCATGACTAGCGCCGCACCGGTGACTGCCTGTCCGGTGACCGGCTCGTCCGCGAGCGCCGCGCCCAGCGCCATCGTCACAACCGGGAACAGCACGAACATGTACGAGGTCGCCGAGGCGGTCCACCGGCGCACCACCAGCAGCACGAGCACGAACAGCCCCACCGAGCCCAGCGTCACGAGGTAGGCCACCGCCCACGCCGCCTCGGCCTGCCGGGGCAAGGCCCACGAGTCTCCGGCCGCCGCCGAGATCACCAGCAGCAGCAGCGCACCGGCGGTCATGCCCACCGCGTTGGTCATGGCGGGGTGGTTGGCCGACAGGCGCTTGCCCAGGATGATGCTCTGTCCGATACACACCGCCGCGGCGAGCATCGCCGCCAGGGCGCTCAGCGGCACCACCACGCGCTGGGGGCCGACCGTCATCCAGACGATGCCGGCCAGCGCCAGCAGCGCCCCCATCGCGCCACGCGGGCCCAGACGCTCCAGTCTCTGCGCGGCCGCCAGCAGCAGGGTGGCAAGCGGCACGACCGCCAGCACGACGGCGGCCACGCCGGCGGTCACCCGCAGCAGGGCCCAGTACAGCAGCGCGTAGCTGATGGCGAAGCTCAGCGAGCCGTAAAGCGCGGTCAGCGTGAGTTGGCGGCCGCGCGGCCAGCGCAGGCGCAGCGCCAGGGCGATCACCACGAACGCCAGGGCCGCCAGCGCGAAGCGCAGCCCCGCGCCCCAGAAGGGCGGCAGCTCACGGTTGCTGAACCGCACGGCGAGGAAGTTGGCGCCGCCCAGCGTCACCGCCACCGCGAAGGCCCCGAGCGTCAGGGCGTCGGGGGAGCGTCCCGCACCGGCCATCGGCTGCAGCGTCGCACACGCGCCGCCCGCGGATCCAGCCGCAGCGTCACTCACGTGATAGGCGTGGGGCCGCCGTGGTCGAGCGGTTTCATGCTGCGCCCGACCCGGGCATAGGGGGTGCTCAGGCGCCGCGAGCCTGATAGGGAGGGGCCGACCGGTGACAGCGCCGCCAAGCAAGGAGGGCAAGACATGGCAGGCCGCAGCAACGCGATGGACCTGATCGCGCAGCCCCCGTCGACCGAGTCCGAGATGCCGGTCCTTGCTGGGCAGGTCGAGGCCGCTGAGCGCAGTGCCATGCCCCGGCGCCATGACCGCTGCTGACTCGTGGAGCCAGCTCAGGTGGTCTCCCTGGCCGCGGGCGCCGGCTTGGCCGCGGCGGTGAGCCTGGACGTCTTCTTCACGGTCATCCACCCAGACATCGAGGGCCCGATCGCGCGCACGGTGCAGCGCGGGGTGTGGGAGGGCTTCGCGGGGGCGGCTCGGCTTTGGGAGAGGCGGCGCCGAGGCGTGCTGGCCATGGCCGGCCCCGCCATCATCGCCGCCACCTTCCTTGCGTGGGTCGTCCTGTTCACCCTTGCCTTCGCCTTGGTGTTCTACAGCGGGCTGGAGTGGTACCGCGCCGACGACGAGTTGCAGGCCCTCAGCTTCCTGGAGGCCCTGTACTTCGCCGGGACCACGGTGACGGTCCTGGGATACGGCGACATCACCCCGGTCCACGGGGCCTACCAGATCTTGGCCATCGTCGCCTCCGGCTCGGGGTTCGCCCTGCTGACCGGAGCGGTCGCCTACCTGATCGAGGTCACCAGCAGCATCGACGAGCGTTACCGGTTCGCGCTGCGGGTCCACGCCGAGACAGGAGGCATCGAACAGGGCGTGGGGCTGGTCCTTGCCGGCATCGAAGTGGGCGACGTCGCCTACCTGCGTGACCGCCTGGAGGCGCTGGCGGGGCACGTCCGCCTCGTTCTGGACAAGGCACACCGTTACGCCCTCGTGGCCTTGTACTACCGGTCCCGAGACCCGGTGTACGACTTCGAGCCGGCCGTCCGCGTCGCCAGCGAGGCCGCTGTCGCCGGCCATCTGTTGGCCGAGGACCCCGGCTGGGCCGGGATCGCGCCCGCCGCCCGGCACCTGGCCGGAGCCCTGTCGCGTCTGATGGGGACCGTCGCCGACCAGTACCTGGGCGACGACGTCACGGCACAGGTGCGCGAGGCGCCGGCGACAGACGACGACCGCCACCTCGTCGAAGGCATCGCCGACCAGCTCGACCAGGCCGGCGCGACGATGGGCGGCGAACCGCCGCACGCCGCGCTGCGTCTGGCCACGCAGTCGCGGATCTTCCTGCAGGGCCTGGATCGCATCACCGCCTGGACCGCGGAGAGCGAGGCAGCCATGCCGCCACCGCCGTGACCGCAGCGAGGCGACCCGCCGCAGCAGCGCTGGCAAGAGATGCCCGCCTGTCGTCGCGTCCCTGCCGGTCTGGCACCAGCTAGCGGGCGGTCCAGCCGCCGTCCATGGTGATCGAGGAGCCGTTGATGAAAGAGGCGGCATCCGAGCATAGGTAGGCGACCAGCTCGGCGACCTCGTCGGGGGTCGATGAGCCGTTTGACGGCCGACTCGGCCAGCATGATGCGCTCGACGACCTCGTCCTCGGCGATGCCGTGGCGGCGCGCCTGGTCGGCGATCTGGTCCTCCACCAGCGGGGTGCGCACGTAGGCGGGACAGACGCACTTGGAGGTCACCCCGCGCGGCCCGCCTTCAGCGCGATCACCTTGGACAGTCGAGGCGGTCGACGGCCTGGAGATCTGCCAGTTCCATCACGACCGTCTCAGCGCCGATCTCGGCCGCAGCGTTCTTGGCCCGTCGAAATCCAGCACGGTGACCTGCGCGCCCGCTGCGGCAAGCCGCCGGGCACAGGCCCGCCCGATCCCACCGGCGCCGCCGGTGACCAACGCCCGGCGACCGTCGAGGCGGGACTCAGCCATCAGGGCTCCTTCGCGCCATGGCGAGCATCGCCCACGACCACACCGTGGGAACCGTGGACGTCGACGAGCGGCTCCTGCTTTCCTCCGACGGTCTTCTCGCCTCACTACGGGCCGATGCGGAGACGGTGCAAGGGAGGCGTTCCGTCCGGCGAAGGTGACCCTCCAGGGACCGCGGACGATGACGCATGTTCCCGGCCTCAGGCGTACGCTGAGTTTGTGCGCACCATCCTGGTCAACGACTGCGACCCCCTGGTGGGGACCGAGCTCGACCTTCCGACTGCGCAGGAGGCGTGAGGGTCCTGCGCGAGCTGCTCGAGGCGGTCCGGGACCTGGAGCGGGCCACGCGGCCCGTCGATCCGGAAGTCGCCGCGGCGCTCGCCCGTCGCTGGGACGAGCTTCCCGACCACGTGCGCACACCGGCGCAGATGGTGGGACGTAAGCTCGCCGGCTGCGAGGCGACCCACCGCGTCTTCCCCGCGTGCAACTTCGGGTGCCGGCCCTGCTACCACGCGTCGAACGCCAACCGGGTCCCCGTCGACGGTGCCCACACCGTCGCCGAGGTCGAACGGCAGATGGCGTACCTGCGCGCCAGACGGGGACCTGCGCAACACGCGCAGCTGATCGGCGGCGAGGTGTCGCTGCTTCCCGCGGATGCGCACGCCGAGGCCCTCGAGGTCATGCGCCGGTACCAGCGCTTCCCGATGAGCTTCACGCACGGCGACTTCGACTACGACTATCTCCAGCGCCTCGCGCTGCGGTCCGACGGGACGCGTCGGTTCGACGTCCTGTCCTTCGCGGTGCACGTCGACAGCACGATGTACGGGCGGCGCGGCGCGGTCCGCCCCACCAGCGAGCGCCAGCTGCATGAGGCGCGACACCGCATCCGCGCGATGTTCGACCGGCTGGAGCACGCATACGGTGTCCGCACCCACCTCGCCCACAACATGACCGTCACCCCTGCCAACGTGGGCGAGATCGCGGACGTCGTCCGCGTTTGCCGAGAGCTCCGCTATCGCGTGTGCTCCTTCCAACCGGCGGCATTCGTCGGCAACCAGCGCCGCTGGGATGGCGAGTACCGGACCCTCGCCGACGACGATGTGTGGGCCGAGCTCGAGCGGGGGGTTGGCGGCCGGCTGCCATATCGGGGGCTGCAGGTCGGCGACCTGCGCTGCAACCGTGTGACGTGGGGCCTATGGGCCGGCGACCGCTACGCGCCCGTGCTCGACGACGCCGATCCGCGCGACCTTCGCGCCCGCGACGCGTTCCTCCGGGCGCTCCCCGGCAACCTGCTGTTCGCACCACGGACGATCGCCGCGCTGCGAATCGCCCGCGCGCTGCTGTCTCACGCCAGCGAGATCCCTGTCGCGCTCGGGTGGGCGCTGCGCTTCGCATGCAGGGCAGGCATCCGCGCGTGGGCGGGCGTCCATCCCACCACGTACGTGATGCACAGCTTCATGGATGCCCGCGACGTGGCGCCGGCGTGGGACCTGCTGCAGCGTGGGGTGGTGGCCAGCGACCCCCGGCTGCGTGCGACCCAGGAACGGCTACGGGCCTGCGCCTACGGGATGGCCCACCCGGAGCTGGACCTTGTCGTCCCGGCGTGCGTGCAGCACAGCGTGCTCGACGAACAGGAGAACGACGCGCTCGCGCCGCTTCTGCGCGGCGACGGGACCGGGCGGCGAACCCTGCCGCTGCTGCCGCACAGCGGTTAGTCAGGAACCCGCCCGGCGCAAGGTATGTGGATCTCACACATCTGGTCTCGCGACGCGGGATCGTCAGCGGGCACGCGCTGCGGGTGCTCGCCGTCGAAGCGGTGAAGGTCCGGTATGCGCGCAGCAAGGCGTCCTGCACGAGATCTTCCGCCTCGGTGGGCTGCGGCTGATCGGGCGACGCTGCGGGCGCAGGCGTACGTGGCCGGTGCTTGATGATCCCGGCCTGTGGGTGCGACGACGCCGAGCGACGCGATCCGGCCAGGACGCCGCCCGCGACGCGGCGCCGGACCAAGCACGCCGCCTTTCGTCCCCGACCTGCCGGGCATGCGCGCGTCGTTGTGCGCGGGAAGCCAACGCGTCGTCGGCGGGTTTTGCTTCCGTTTCCATGGCCGGAGAGGAGCCCATGGACCCATGACCCCAATTCGGCGCACCGTCGACGGTCCGGTGCGCGCGCTGGCACCCGTCAGCTGGCAGGCGTAGAACGTCGGGGAGCACAACGACCATCACGAGCATTTCGACGAGCACCTCGCCTCCGCCAGTGACTCGGGGCCGTCGAAGGGATGCGGACACTTCTCGGAGTCGACCGGCCGCACGACGGCAAGGACCAGCATTGCTGAAGACCGCCCGCGTCTCCGGCGCGCTGCTGTGCGCCCTGGTGACGCTCGCAGGCGCCTGCGCCCCGCCCGTCCCCGGTACCGTCATCGACAGCGCCGCGGTGGACCTTGATGACTGGAACGCCGTCCGCGAGCGCGCCCACGGGCAGACCGTGCGGTGGTGGTTGTACGGCGGCGACGACAGGGTGAACCGCTACATCGACGAGCACGTCACGCCGGCCGCCGCCGAGCGGGGGATCACCCTGCGCCGCATCCCCGTCGCAGACACGGCGGGCGCGGTCCAGCGTGTGGTCGCCGAGTCGCAGGCCAACAAGACCGACGGGTCGGTCGACCTCATCTGGGTGAACGGCGAGAACTTCGCGCTGGGGAGGCGGTCGGGCCTGTGGCTGGACGGGTGGGCGGGCCGGCTTCCCAACGCCCGCTATGTCGATCCGGCCACCGTCGAAGAGGACTTCGG
>DASZOD010000310.1:0-4011 GCA_035550935.1 Egibacteraceae bacterium
CCCCTGGTTTGGGCCCGGGGGCCCGCCCCCCTGGCCGAACGGGTAGGGATAGTCGAACGCCTGCTCGAAGTAGTCCAGGCCCTGGCGGGTGATCTCGAGGATCTCCTCGCTGTCCAGGTGGGCGGCGAGCGACTGGCGGCAGTACACGCCCAGGTCGATGTCGTGGTGCCGTTCGTGGACGGCGTGGAAGGGCCCGGCCACCAGCGCGGTGATGTACGTCGGCACGGGCAGGGTGGGGGCGAAACGCCACACGCCGGCTTCCGGCCGCTGGAGCGCCGGGCTGTTGCTGATCACCCGCCAGTCCGCCGGCGCGCGCACCTGCAGCGTGAACGGGGCCTTCAGGTCGGGCTGGTCGAAGCAGGCGTACACCTGGTGGGCATGGAAGGACTCGAACTGGGTGTGCAGGTAGACGCGCCCGTCGAGCGGGTCGGTGAAGCGGTGCAGGCCGACGCCGGAGCGCTGGTAGCGGCAGGTTGCGGCGACCCGCAGCACGTTGTGGGCGGCCAGTGGCTCCAGGCGGATGCGCCGGCCGGTGAAGGCCTCGGCCGGCAGCGGCGAGCCGTTGAGCTCCATGCGGTCGACCGCCGCGGCGTCCAGGTCTATGAACGTCGACGCGCCCGGCCTGGAGCAGGAGAAGGCGACCTCGGTGGTGCTGGCGAACGTGCCGGCGTCGCCGGTCAGGTCGAGCTCGACGCGGTAGCGCACGGCGGACAGCAGCCCAGCGCGCTGGCGCGCCTCGGCGCGGGTGAGCGCGTCAGACGTCATCGACAACCTCGGATCCGCAGCGGGCGCTGCGCCGGACGATGGCTCCACGCTACTGCGCCGGCCGAGCGCAGCGGCAGTCAGGCCCGCACAGCCGCGACGTAGCGGTCCGCGGAGCGTCGCAGCGCCCGCTGGCCGTCTTCGGCGATCACCCGGTCCCACCAGGCTCCATAGACCCGGTCGAAGGTCAGGCGCAGCGCCGCGTCGGCGACCCGGATCACCTCCTGCGCCGGCAGGGGGATGTGGTTGGGATAGCTGCGCATGAAGCTGACGTGGCGGCGGTCGGCGACCACGTGGGCGGTGTCGCCGACCAGCAGGGCGCCGCGCCCGCCGGACCCCTCGGGCCAGTGCAGCACGGCGCTGCCGTCGAAGTGGCCGCCGCACTGGATCAGCCGCAGCCCGCGCAGGGGCTCGGCCTCGTGTTCCCACCAGCGGATAGCCCGGTCGGGGCGCAGCACCCAGGCCCGGTCGGCGGTCGGCAGCCAGATCGGGGCGCTCCCGAAGGCCCGGCTCCACTCCACCATCGCGCCGTAGAAGTGGGGATGGGACACGGCAATGGCGTCCAGCCCGCCCAGGGCCCGCACCGCCTCGACGGCGTCGTCGTCGAGGTAGCCGACGCAGTCCCACAGCAGGTTGCCTCCCGCCGTCCGCACCAGCAGGGCCCGCTGGCCGATGCCGAACACCGGGACCACGCCGACGCCGGTCAAGCCCGGCTCGAGTCCGCGCAACTCGATGCGGTAGCCGTCGGCACGCATCTGGGGCAGCGTGGTCCAGCCCTGGCCTTCCACGGGCACGTACTGGCGCTCGTCCTCGCAGATGGCACAGGCGCGGGGAGGCTGGCGCGCCTGAGGATGCTGCACGCCGCAGGTCACGCAGATCCACGGCTCCACGCAGGGCTACTCCGTGGGCTGCAGCGGCAGTTCGGCCATATCGGCCAGGGGATGGACGTCGAAGTGGGAGAAGTTGTAGACGGGCGAGCGGGCCAGCAGCATCTCCAGCTCCTCGTTGGACTCCACCTGGTAGATCCACGCTCCGCCGTGGCCGCCGACGAGGTGGTAGCGGCTCAGGACCTTGCCCTGCTGCTCCAGCGGCTTGGCGTACTCGGGCATGCGCAGCACGGCCTTCATGACCGCCGGGGACAGGGCGGACAGCTCGATGCGCCACACGACGAGGAATTTCATGCCGGCCCTCCTTGGACGACGACCTGGCGACGAGGACACCAAGACGCTAGACCACCCGGCGGCCCGGGGCCCGGCTTCCTCTTGACTCCGCGCTCTATGATGCCGCCGCTACGCGAAGCACTCCGGCATGCGCTCCGCGTCGGATCGCCTCCGCCGGGCGGCGGCCAAATGTTGCTGCGAATGCCTGCTCCGGGTCCAGCCGGTGTCGGGCGGCCCATCGCTCCCACACCCGCCGATGTACCGGCGTGGAATCGAGCAGTACCCCGTCGAGGTCGAACAGCACCACGCGAACACCCACGCCACCGGCCCTTCCCCCATACCCATAAGCGAGCTTCGGCAGCCTAACGGAGACCTCGGATCGAAGCGACGAGGATCAGTCGCAACTCGAACCGCCATCCCGTGGGGACGAATGGACAGCTAGGGACGCTCCTAGCAGGTCAGGTGCAGCGCCGCGGCGGTGGTGGCCGGGTCCAGCTGGGCGTAGCGACGGACCGCCTCGGGGGTGGGCAGCACCTCGACGCTGTGGCCGCGACTGCGCAGCTCGTCGAGGACCGCGGGGTCGGGCTTCATCCGCTCCTGGGCACCCGCGCCCACGACGAGCTGCTCGGGCAGTTCGTCGAGCACCTCGGCGAGGTCGTCGATCACCAGGCGGTGGCCTTCCTGGCGCCACCAGCCGGCCACTACCCGGTCGGGCAGGACGATGACGTCGTTGCTGTGCTCCTGGCCGTCGATGACGATCCGTCCGAAGCGGTAGTCGCTGATCTCGGGCATCGGGAGTCCTCTCTGTTCGCGCTCTCGTGCAGGGTCTTGCCGCTCCAGCCTCCCGTCACGCCTTTCCGACCGAGGTGCTGAAGCTGTCGGGCGAGGGCTGCACTTCCCGACCCGCAGCGGCCGAGGGCTCAGCCAGCCGCGGACTCGTCGGCCAGCTCGCGGGGATCGCCGTGCAACCACACACCGTGGTCCACGGCTTCCGTGGCGACGGGGTTGCCGCGCGCCAGTTCGGCGCTCCAGTCCTGCGGTGACCACACGACTGGCTGGACGTCGGTGGGGGGCAACCCGACGGCGGCCAGACGGTCCAGCGCCCTGGCCGGCAGCTGCGTTGCCACGACCAGCACATCGACGTCGCTACCGTCGTGGAAGTCGCCGCGAGCGACCGAACCGAACACCACAGCGGCTCGTACCCCCAACCACGGGTCAAGTGAGTCGACGAACCGCTGGGCACGGCCGATGAGCTCTCGCTGGCGGGCTCGACGGCGGGCGATGACCTCGCGGGGCGTAGCCGTCACCGTCTCCTCGCCTCGTCATGGTTTCATCCAGCAGCGCCTCGGCCTCCTGCCTCAGCGCCGCCCCTGCCCCCCGGACCAACGTGGCCACGCGCGCTGCCAGGTCCAGGCTGCGCTCGGCGTCGGCGGACGTGTAGTTGGAACGTGGCGTTCCCTCCGGCACCGCGTCGGGGTAGCGAGTCGGGTGGTAGTCGCGACCGAGCGCGGTCAGCTCGTCGCGCAGCGAGGACCCGACGTCCAACCCGGCGTGCTCCGCGCACAGGTCGGCGAGACCGTCGAGGGCGTGGCTTCGGACCGTCACGCCGACCCCTCGCAGCAGGGCCCTCAGCGCCAGCCGGACGGCGAGCTCAGCGTGCAGCACCGCGGAGTTGTGGATCCTCGCCGCGGTGTGGACACGGCCTGCCTCAAGCTCGTCCTCGGCGGCGCGAATCCACCGATCGAACTCCTCTTCGTCCAGCATGGACGGCTCCTCGCCGACAGCGTACGCGCGGGCTGTGTAGGCCTACGACAGCGGCGCGCCGTGTCAGCCTTCCGTGTCCTTGCGATCTTGCCCTCAGTCGTGCCCGGCAGCGCGATGGCGGCCGCCACGTTCCGATCGGGCAGCACGTCGACCCGGCCGAAGCCGGCCTCGGCGGCGTACGCTCACGTGGCCGATGACGGTGCAGGCCCCGGCGGGTTACATTCAACCCAGGCGGTCGCGCGGGCAACCAGCCGCCAGGGGGACAGGTCATGACATCGGCTCCGGGGGGGCGCAGGGGCGCTCGGGCTCCACGGCTGTCGCTGCG
>DASZOD010000311.1:0-34066 GCA_035550935.1 Egibacteraceae bacterium
CCGGGCGCTGTAGAAGCCGGCGACGCCGCCGCGGGGGGTCGGCAGCGCCCCGAGGCGGCGCACAGCGTTGCCGGAGACCACGTCGACCGTAGCCAGGTTCGTCGCCAGCCCGCCGGTGCGCCCACCCAGCAGCCACACCCGGCCTTGGCCGTCGCTGGCGGAGCCCAGGTGCTCGCGGGCATCCGCCAGCGCGCCCACCGGCCGCCAGGCGCCGGCCTCCAGCGCCCAAGCCTGCGCCGACACGCCGCCGGGTCCGGTGCCGCCGGCGTAGACCAGTCGCCGCCCGTCCCAGGCCGCCGCGCCCGCGGCTCGTGGCGCCGGCAGCGCCGGGCCCTGCGCCCAGGCGCCGGTGGCGGCGTCCAGCCGCCACACCGTCGCCGTCGGCGCGGCGAAGCCCGGGCCCAGGTAGCCGCCCAGCAGCCACAGCTCCGAGCCGGTCGACACCAGCGCGGCGTGGTGGACCGGCTGGGGCAGCGGCGGCCCGGTGCTCCAGCCGTCGAACGTCGGGTCGTAGACCCACACGCTGTCGCTGGCGCCGCCGGCGCCGTCCAGGCCCCCGGCCACCCACACCTGGCCGGCTAGGGCCGACGCGGCGACCTCGGTCAGCGCCACCGGGGCCGGCGACCGCGGCGACCACGCAGCGGTGGGCAGCGCCTGCGGCGCGGGATCGGCCGGCGAGCCTGCCGGCGTGGTCGCCGGTGGCGCGGGCTCGCCCAGGGCCGGCCCGGTGGCTGGCGGCCGACCCGCCTCGGGGCTGTCCACGGTCGGGACGTCGGCCGAGCGACCGCAGCCGGCCAGCAGCAGCCAGGCCAGCGCCCAGGCGACCCTCCGCGGCGCGGCCGAGCCGATCCCCACCCCGTCAGTCCAGGTAGTCGCGCAGCTTCTGGCTGCGGGACGGGTGGCGCAGCTTCGACAGCGTCTTGGACTCGATCTGGCGGATCCGCTCACGGGTGACGCCGAACTCCGACCCGACCTCCTCCAGGGTGCGTGGGTGGCCGTCGAGCATGCCGAAGCGCAGCTGGATGACCTTCTTCTCCCGCTCGCTGAGGGTGTGCAGGATGCCACCGATCTGCTCCTGCATGAGGATGAAGCTGGCCGCGTCGATCGGCACCACCGCGTCGGCGTCCTCGATGAAGTCGCCGAGACTGGAGTCGTCCTCCTCGCCGACGGGCGTCTCGAGGCTGACCGGCTCCTGGGAGATCTTGAGGATCTCGCGGACCTTGTCGGGCGACAGGTCCATCTCGGCCCCGATCTCCTGTGGCGTGGGGTCGCGACCGAGGTCCTGCAGCAGCTGACGCTGGACCCGCACGAGCTTGTTGATGGTCTCCACCATGTGCACCGGGATGCGGATCGTGCGGGCCTGGTCGGCGATCGCGCGGGTGATGGCCTGGCGGATCCACCAGGTGGCGTAGGTCGAGAACTTGTAGCCCTTGGTGTAGTCGAACTTCTCGACCGCCCGGATCAGTCCGAGGTTGCCCTCCTGGATGAGGTCGAGGAACAGCATGCCCCGCCCGACGTAGCGCTTGGCGATCGACACGACCAGCCGGAGGTTGGCCTCCACAAGCCGGCGCTTGCTGAGCTGACCGCTGCGCTCGACCCGCCGCAGCTCGACCCTGCGGGTGGGCTTCAGCTGGTCGACGCCGGCGGACAGCACCTGGGTGGCGGCCAGCCCCGCTTCGATGCGCTTGGCGAGGTCGACCTCCTCCTCGGCGGTCAGCAGCGGCACCCGCCCGATCTCCTTGAGGTACATGCGCACCGGGTCGTTCGTCGCCGCCTTCAGCGCCAGGTCGTCCAGACGCTGGCGCTCCGAGCGGTCGTCGGCGGCGTCGTCGCTGCCCAGGCCGTCGACCTCGACCGGGGGCACGTCGAGCACCTCGACGCCCTCGCCGGCCAGGAGCCGGCGCAGCGCGCCGGCCAGCGGGGGGTCCAGATCGTTGCCGTCGAGGGTCTCGGCGAGGTCGTCGGTGGTGACGAAGCCGCGGGTACGGCCCATGTGCACCAGGTCGCAGACCTCTTCGATGGCCAACAGCCGCTCGAACACGCTCGCCCCGGCATCCCCTCCGTCGGCCGGGAGGGAGGGCGTGGCGTCCGCAGGAGTGCTTGCCATGGTGGCCCGGCGTCCGCCGGTCAGACGTCCCTCCCTTCGACAAGCGCTGAATGTCGCCGCACGAGCTCGTCGTGCCGGGCGGCCAGGCGTCGCCGCTCATCACGGTCCATCTGCTCGGACAAGCGGGCCATCTGTTGCCTGATGTCGTCCGTCTCGCGCTGGACCGCTGCTACACGCAATCGTGCCACCGCGTCGGCGACGTGTCCTGCGTCGGGCTCGACCGTGGGCTCGTCGAGGGCCAGTGCCCGTACTCGGGAGCGCATCGCGTCGTCGGGCAGCGCAGCCAGGATCGCATCCAGGTCGTGGCTGCCGACGTCGGCCAGCGTGGCGAACAGCATCCGGGAGATGGGCGCGCGGAAGTCGTCGACGGTCACCTGCTTCCACTCGGGTGGCAGCAGGTGGGGCATCTGCAGCACCGTCTTCAGCACCTCACGTTCCAGCTGCATCTGCGGGTCGCCGGTCAGGTCCCCGGGCGCCCGCTCCAGCGCCGCGGCGCGCCTCGGTGCGCGCTGGGGCGTCGCCGGAGCGATGCCGCCGCGGGCGATCGCGGCGTCGAGGTCGCGCTCGATGCGGTCGGCCGACAGACGCACCGCGGGCGCGACGACATCGCGTACGTAGCTGTAGCGCAGGAACCGGTCGTCCACCCCGATCAGCAGGGGAAAGGTCCGCCGGTAGGCGTCGATCTGCCCCTCAGGGGTGGAGGTGTCGGCACCCCGCAGCAGGTGCTCGATCTGGAAGGCCAGCGCGGTCTTGGTCCCCGCCAGCGCGGCTTCGACCCGCTCGGCGCCCTGTACGGCAAGGTCGGCGGGGTCGCGGCCGGGCGGCAGCGGCATGACGGCGACCTCACGGATGCCGGCATCGGCTGCCACTGCCCGGGCTCGCTCCGCCGCCGCGTAGCCGGCGTCGTCGGCGTCCAGAGCCAGCACGATGCGGCGGCAGAAGTGCTCGAGCTGGCGGAGGTGCTCTGCGGTCAGCGCGGTTCCGCAGGTCGCCACCGCGTGGCGCACGCCCGCGCGGTGCAGGCCGATGACGTCCATGTAGCCCTCGACGACGAGGGCGGCGTCGCGACGCTGCATCTCGGCCCGAGCCCAGTTCAGCGCGTACAGGGTCTGGGACTTGCGGTAGACCTCGGTCTCGGGGGAGTTCTTGTACTTCGGCGGCTGGCCGTCGCGCGGACCGGTGCGCAGCGCCAGGCCGGGGACCACCCGCCCGCCGAACGCGACGACGTCACGGCCGGCCTTGTCCAGGATCGGAAACGTCACCCTTCCCCGGAAGAAGTCGACCGGCCCGTCGCGTCCGGGCCTCGTCAAGCCGGCGTCGGCGGTCTCCGACGGCGCAAACCCGCTGGCCTGCAGGTGGCGGACCAGCGCGTCCCAACGATCGGGGGCCCAGCCAAGGCGGAAGTGCTCGCAGGTTTCCCGGTCCACCCCCCTGCGCGCCAGGTACTCGCGCGCGGGCTCGCCGTCGGGCCCGGCGAGGGCGGACTGGAAGAACGAGGCGGCCTCGGCCAGCGCCTCCACCAGCCGGGTGCGCCGCCCCAGCGCCGCCCGCTGGCCTGGACCCAACTGGGTGTAGCGCAGCTCGTAGCCGACGATGCGGGCCAGCCGCTCGACGGCCTCGGGGAAGCTCAGCGCCTCGATCTTCTGCAGGAAGGCGTACACGTCGCCGCCCTCGCCGCAGCCGAAGCAGTGGAACAGCCCGCGGTCGGGATCCACGGTGAACGACGGGGTCTTCTCCTCGTGGAACGGGCACAGGCCGGTCAGCCTGCTGCCCGCCCGCTTCAGCGCCGTGTAGTCGGCCGCCAGGGTGGCCAGCCGGGCCCGCTCCCGCAGCGCCTGGACGTCCTCGTCGTTGATGCGCCCGACCACCGGCACCCCTTCTCCCCCGGTCGGAGTGTACGGGCACGGGTCCGCCCGCGCCGGGCAATCGGCGCGCCCCTGCCGGCGCCCGCGAGGGGGTCAGTCGGGCGGGTGCGGGAGAAACACCCTGGTGAACTCGCGGAGCGCCTCCCCGTCGGTCATGGCCGCCAGGCGGTCGGCCACCCGCACCGCCAGCGGCTCGCCGCCGCGGTACGCCTCGGGCAGTTGCCCCTCGTTCTCGAGGTAGAACAGCGCCAGGCTGCTCAGGCAGTGGACGGCGCGGTCGCGCTCCGCCCGTGCCGGGACGGTCCCGTGGAGGCGCTCGCCCAGGAACCGCTCGAGCGCGGCGTGAGCCTCGCGCACCGGCGGGCTGAGCGCGATCTCGGGTGTGTCCAGAGACGTGGCGACGGCGTCGTGGACCAGGGTCGTGACCCGCTGCTCGTGGGTGGCGCCCAGCACCTCCGCCACCAGAGCGGGCAGGTCGCCGAGGGTGATGACGCCGGCGTCCAGCGCGGCGCCGAGGTCGTGCAGCGCCGCGGCGCAGATGTCGCACAGGCGCACCACCTGCCCCTCGAGCGTGGCCGGCGAAGGCAGCGCGGCGGAGTGGTGGAGGATGCCGTCGCGTACCTCCCAGGAGAGGTTGAGCCCCTGGGCGCCGCCCTCCAGACGCTCCACCACCCGCAGGCCCTGTTCGCTGTGACGGAACGGCTCGTCGCTGAGCCCCGACAGGGCCTCCTCGCCGGCGGGGCCGAACGGGGTGTACCCCAGGTCGTGACCGAGCGCGATCGCCTCGGCCAGGTCCTCGTTGAGCCGCAGCGCCCGGGCGACGGTGCGCGCGATGCGCGCCACGTCCAGGGTGTGTCGCAGCTGGACGCGCACCCGTCGGCCGCCTGCCGCGCCCGGCGGCGCGATGACGAGATAGGTCTTGGCCTCCAGGCGCTGGAACGCCTCGCTGTCGAGGATGCGGTCGCGATCCACCTGGAAAGCCGTGCGCAGCGGGTCGGGCTCCTCGAAGCGGTCGCGGCCCTTCGTCTCCGAGGCCAGCGTCGCCCAGGTGGACAGGCTCGCCCGCTCGTAGTCCTCGGTGCGTTCCCTCACCGCAGGCACCGGCTTCACAGGCAGCATCGTAGCATCGGGGGTGGTGTCCCCGGCGCATGCCCCGTGGCGATGGGGATGGAGAGGACGGTCATGGAACCAGTCAAGCCCTCGCAGCTGCGCGCGGTGGCCCGCATCGGAGACGGTCTGGTCTACGCCGCCGGGCTCGCGGGCGTCGTCGCCGGCGGCCTGCTGTTCCGTGACGGCGACGCGGGCATGGCGGTCGTGGCCTGGGTGGTGACCTTCGTCGCCGGGGCCGGGCTGCGCCTGACCGCCTGGCTGGCGCGCGCGATGGCCGAGCTGCTGGAGCGCGGCCAGCGCATCGAGGAGGAGCTGACCCGACCGCCGTCCCCTCCGGCGCCCACCCTCCGCGAAGAGCCCCGGGCCCCGGTCGACCCCTACCGCCGCTGGGGCGGCTGGCACTGACCCGCCCCGAGGTCCGCGCCCCGGTCAGGCCAGCAGCAGGCGCTCGCGCAGGACGCCGACCAGGCGGTCGATGGCCACCCGCTCCTGGGCCATCGTGTCGCGGTCGCGGACCGTGACCGCACGGTCGGACTCCACGGTCTGGAAGTCGATCGTCACACAGAAGGGCGTGCCGATCTCGTCTTGGCGGCGGTAGCGGCGCCCGATCGCGCCGGCGTCGTCGTACTGGGTCATCCAGTGCGGCCTGAGCAGGTCGTGGACCGCCCGGGCGGTGGGCACCAGCGCCTCGTTGCGGCTCAGCGGCAGGACCGCGACCTTGACCGGCGCCAGGGCGTGGTGCAGACGCAGGACCGTGCGCTTCTCCACCTGCCCCTTGGCGCTGACGGCCTCGTCCTCGTGGTAGGCGTCGACGACGAAGGCAAGCGCCGAGCGGTCGACGCCGGCGGCCGGTTCGACGACGTAGGGCAGGTAGCGCTCGTTGCGCTCCTGGTCGAAGTAGGACAGGTCCCTGCCGCTGTACTGGGAGTGGCGCGAGAGGTCGAAGTCGGTGCGGTTGGCGATGCCCTCAAGCTCCGACCAGGCGAAGGGGAAGCGGTACTCCAGGTCGACGGTGGCCTTGGCGTAGTGGCTGAGCTCGTCCTTGCCGTGCGGTCGCACCCGCAGGTTGTCGGGGCGGATGCCCAGCCCCACGTACCAGTCCCAGCGCTGGGCGATCCAGTACTCGTGCCAGGCCTCGTCGGTGCCGGGCCGCACGAAGAACTCCATCTCCATCTGCTCGAACTCGCGCACCCGGAAGATGAACTGGCGCGGGGTGATCTCGTTGCGGAAGCTGCGACCGACCTGGGCCACGCCGAACGGGATCTTCTGACGGCTGGTCAGCTGGACATGGGCGAAGTCGACGAACATCGACTGGGCGGTCTCCGGACGCAGCCACACCTGCGCGCTGGAATCCTCGGTCGGCCCCACGAAGGTGCGGAACATGAGGTTGAAGGCCTTGGGCTCGGACAGGTCGGTGGAGCCGCAGTCCGGGCACACCAGGCGGCCTTCGCCGTCGCGCTGGAGGTGGTCGGCGCGGTGGCGGCGGTTGCACGAGCGGCACTCCACGAGCGGGTCGGTGAAGCCCTCGACGTGGCCGCTGGCCTCCCACACCCTCGGGTGCATGAGGATCGCCGCGTCCAGCGCGACGACGTCGTCGCGCAGCTGGACCATGGCACGCTTCCAGGCCGCCTTGACGTTGTCCTTCAGCGCCGCGCCCAGCGGTCCGTAGTCCCAGGCGCCCCGCAGCCCGCCGTAGATCTCCGACGACTGGAAGACGATCCCGCGTCGCTTGCACAGCTCGACGATGGTGTCCATGGACACCTGGTGGGGTCCGGCGTCGGCGGCGGCGTCCCACGACACGAGGTTGACGTCGGCGACAACGGGAGGCGGCAGGTCTCGGGTCTCGTCGGGCACGGCGCTCCTCCACAGGTAGCGGCCCCCGGATGGCTCCCGGGGGCCTGCGCTGCCGTCGAGGCTACCGGCGGCCGGGCGCGCCGTCACAGGATCTGCGACAGGAACAGCTTCGTGCGCTGCTCCCGGGGTGCGGTGAAGAAGTGCTCGGGCGTGCCGACCTCGACGATCTGGCCGTCGGCCATGAACACCACGCGGTCGGCGACGGCTCGGGCGAAGCCCATCTCATGGGTGACCACGATCATCGTCATCCCCGTCGAGGCGAGCTCCTCCATCGCGTCGAGCACCTCCTTGATCATCTCCGGATCCAGCGCAGAGGTGGGCTCGTCGAAGAGCATGCACTTGGGTTGCATGGCCAGCGCCCGGGCGATCGCCACGCGCTGCTGCTGGCCGCCGGACAGCTGACCGGGGTACTTGCCCGCCTGCTCGGGGATCTTGACCCGCTCGAGCATCTTCACGGCGATCTCGTTGGCCCTGCGCTTGCTCCAGCGCCGCACCTGGCGCGGCCCGAGCGTGACGTTCTCCAGCACGGTCATGTGCGGGAACAGGTTGAACTGCTGGAAGACCATGCCGACCTCGCGGCGGATCTCGGCAATGTCGCGCAGGTCGTCGCTCATCTCGACGCCGTCGACGACGATCCGGCCGCGGTCGTGCTTCTCCAACCGGTTGATGCAGCGGATCAGCGTGGACTTGCCCGACCCCGACGGGCCGATGACCACCACGACCTCCTGGCGGCCCACCTTCAGGTTGATGTCGCGCAACGCCTGGAAGTCACCGAAGAACTTGTCGACCTGCTCGCAGACGATCATGACCGCGTCGCCTTTCGCCGCGGTCGCGTCGTCGTGGGCTGCCTCGGTCAGCGCTCTCCCACCCCCAGTCGCCGCTCCAGGCGCTGGCTGGCCCGCGACATCGAGTAGCAGAACGACCAGTAGACGAACGAGGCGAATACCAGCACCTCGGCCTGCAGGCCCTGACCCAGGAAGCCGGGCTGCTGGGTGATCGCCTGCGCCACGAACAGCAGATCCAGCAGCCCGATGATCGCCACGAGCGAGGTGTCTTTGAACAGGCTGATGAACTGGCCCACCAGGGCGGGGATGACGTTGCGCAGCGCCTGAGGCAGCACGATCAACACGGTGGTCTTGACCGGCGACAGGCCGATGGCCTGGGCGGCCTCGCTCTGACCTTTGGGCACCCCCTGCAGGCCGCCGCGCACGATCTCGGCGACGTAGGCGGCGGTGAACAGCACGATCGCGATCAGCGCGCGGACCACCAGCCCCGGCCGCGGGAACCCCTGGGGGAAGAAGAAGCCGAGCATGAACTGGCCCATCAGCAGCAGGGTGATCAGCGGCACGCCGCGGATCAGCTCGATGTAGCCCACGCAGACCAGTCGCACCGCGGGGAAGCTGGAGCGGCGGCCCAGTGCCAGCAGCACCCCGATCGGGAACGACAGCACGATCCCGCCGAGCGCGAGGTACAGGGTGAGCAGCAGGCCGCCCCAGCTGTCCCAGCCCGGTCCGCCGGCCGTGAGGGCCAGGTAGGCGCCGACCACGGTCCCCAGGTACACCAGTGGCAGCCACCGTGCCGCCTTGTCGGGCAGGCGGGTCCCCGCCGTCCGGGCGGCGAGGCAGGCCGCGACGCTGGCCGCCACCAGCAGCGCCGGCAGCGGCGTGCGCGCGAACGCCGCGAGCACGGCCAGCAACGCGAGCCCGGGAGCGGCGCGCTTGAACGCGTCCCAGCGGGCGGGGCGGGGCGCCGTGCGCGCGGCCAGGCCGGCTCCCAGCCCGGCCGCGGCGGACACGATGAGGATCGCCAACCAGGGCCTGAACAGCTGGTCGCGGGGGTAGCGCCCGACCATGAGCAGGGTCAGGTTGGTCTGGATGATCTCCCAGCGGGCGCCGAAGAACACGAAGCGCAAGGCCCGCAGCGCCGCCCAGCCCAGCGCCGCGCCGAGGACCACGGTGAGCAGCGAGTTGTACCAGGTGTTGAACAGGTTCTCGCGCACCCACCTGGCGGGGGGCAGCCGTCGCGGCGCCGGCGGCTCGGGCTCGGGCGGCGGCAGCGGCTCGAGTGTGGCGGTGTCGGTGGGCCCGGCGGTCATCAGCGGGTCTCCAGCGCCAGGCTGCGGTTGACGATGTTCGCGACCAGCGAGATCAGCAGCGACAGCGCCAGGTAGAGCAGCATCAGGATCGCGATCGACTGCGGCGCGGGGTTGGCGTTGGCGATGATCTGCCCGGTGATGCGGGTCAGTTCGAAGTAGCCCACGGCCACCGCCAGCGACGAGTTCTTCGTCAGGTTCAGGTACTGGTTGGCCAGCGGCGGGAGCATGATCCGCAACGCCTGCGGTAGGACGACGAAGCGCAGGCGCTGGAAGCCCGACAGCGCCAGGGCGTTGGCGGCCTCGGTCTGGCCCTTGGGCACCGCCAGGATGCTGCCGCGCACGATCTCGGCGATGTGGCTTGCGGTGTAGAGCACCAGCCCGATGAGCAGCGCCGCGTACTCAGGCCCGAGCTGGATGCCACCCTGCACGATCCGACCCTCTCGGGTGGGCAGGGTCAGGGTGACCGGCCGGCTGAAAGCGACGTAGCCGGCGGCGGTGACGATGACGAGCACCGCCCCGCCCCACAGCACCCGGTGGTGGGGCTCGCCGGTCTCGTCGAACCGGCGGGAGCGCCACAGCCCGACGATGACGGCCAGCGCGAACGCGCCGCCGACGACGCCCGTGAACGCCCGGGCCCCCGTTCCGGCCACGCCCCAGGGCACCACCAGGCCGCGGTTGGAGAAGACGATGAGCCCGAGCCACTCGGACGCCCGGCTGATCGGCGGCAGGCGCAAGACCACCGCGGTGTACATGAAGATGATCGTGACGAGGACGGGCACGTTGCGCAGCGTCTCGACGTAGACCGCGGCACCCTTGCGCACCAGCCAGTTGGTCGACAGCCGTGCGACGCCGACGAGGATCCCCAGGACCGTCGCCAGCGCGATCCCCACGACCGACCCGCGGACGGTATTGACCAACCCGACCACGATCGCGTCGCGGATCGGCTGGGAGGGGCGGAACGGCGAGTCGCGGATGTCGACCCCGGCCGGGCGGTCGAGGTAGTCGAAGCCCGTCGGCAGTCCCGAGACGCGCAGGTTCGTGCGCAGGTTGCCCAGCAGGTACCACAGCAGCGCGCCGACCAACACGACGAAGGCGACCTGGAAGGCGGCCCGCAGCACCCGCACGTCCCGCCAAGGGGGCGGCCGGCCCCGCTGACGGGGCGCTGCCGGCTCCTGTGCCGTGGTCACGGCCGGCCGTGGTCGACCTAGCGGTAGGGCGGCGCGTAGTGCAGCCCGCCGTCGGTCCACAGGGCGTTGAGCCCCCGCTCCAGCCCCAGGGGGGTGTCCGGACCGACGTTGCGGTCGTAGATCTCGCCGTAGTTGCCCACCTGGGAGACGACGTCGACCGCGAACGCCGGATCCAGGCCCAGGCCGGGGTCGAAGACCGTGTTGTCGTCACCGCCGGGCTGGCCCAGGAAGCGGCGGACCTCGGGGTTGTCGCTGTCCTTCATCTGCTCCACGTTGCGCGAGGTGACGCCGAACTCCTCGGCCTGGATGGTGGCGATCACCGCCCAGTTGACCGCGTCGTACCAGTCCTGGTCGCCGTCGCGCACCAGCGGCCCCAGCGGCTCCTTGGAGAAGATCTCGTCGAGGATGCGAAGCTCGGCGGGGTTGGGGCGGTTGGAGCGCACTCCGGCCAGCTGCGAACGGTCCGAGGTCCAGCCGTCGCAGCGGTCCTGTTCGAAGGCCTGCTGGAGGGTCTCGTTGTCCTCGAAGGGCACCGGCTGGTAGGCGATGCGCCCGGCGGCGAAGCGTGAGGCGAGGTTCAACTCGGTTGTGGTGCCCGACAGCACGCAGATGGCGGTGTCCTGCATGTCCTCCAGGCGCTGGAACTCGCTGTCGGCTTTCACCATCATCGCCTGGCCGTCGTAGAAGGTGGTCGTCACGAAGGCCGCGCCCTCGCTGCCGTCGCGCGACGCGGTGTAGGTCGTGTTGCGCGACAGCACGTCGATCTCACCCGCCTGCAGGGCGGTGAAGCGCTGCTCGGTCGACAGCGGGCGGAACTCGACCGCTTCGGCGTCGCCCAGCACCGCGGCCGCGATGACCTTGCAGTAGTCCACGTCGAAGCCCGAGAAGTTGCCCTGCTCGTCGGTGAAGCCGAAACCGGGCACCTCGGCGTTCACGCCGCAGACCAACTCGCCCCGGGACCGCACCCGGTCGAGCAGGTTGCGCTCCTGCCGCTGCTGGGCGGCCTGCCCGCCGCCCGGCGGGGCGACGTCGCCGGCGGGCTGGGCGCCCTGGCCGCCGTCGGTCGTGCAGCCGGCTGCGGCCAGCGCCAGCGCCAGCGCCAATGTCAGGAGGCCTACGACTCCGCTCCGCATCCCAATCCCTCCTTCGAGGGTCAGGTCGCCGACCGCGACCGGTCCCCGCCGACAAGGCGAGACTACAGCAGTCGTGGGCCGCGCGGGTGCCGCCGAGACCACCGCCGCCATACTGGCAGTCATGCCGCCGCTGACCGCCGGAGCGCTGGTGTTCTTCACCTCCGCGGCCGTGCTCGTCCTGGAGATCCTGGCGGGGCGCCTGCTGGCGCCCTACGTCGGTGTGACCCTGGAGACCTACACCGGGATCATCGGGGTGGTGCTGGCCGGCATCTCCCTGGGGACCTGGCTGGGCGGGCGGCTGGCCGACCGCGTCGACCCGCGGCGCACCCTGGGGCCGATGCTGTTGCTGGGCGGCGCGCTGGCGCTGTGCGCCGTCCCCGCGATCCGCCTGTTCGGCTCGCTGTCGCTGGGCGCCGGGCCGGTGGCCATCGTCGGCTTGGCGGCGGTCGGCTTCTTCGCCCCGGCGGCGGTGCTCAGCGCCGTCAGCCCCACCGTGGTGAAGCTGCAGCTGGGCGACCTGCGCGAGACCGGCACGGTGGTGGGCCGGCTGTCGGCGCTGGGCACGGCCGGCGCCATCGTGGGGACCTTCGCCACCGGCTTCGTGCTGATCGCCGCCCTGCCGACCACCCCGATCGTCGTCGCGCTCGGCGCACTGTTGTCAGCCGCCGGGCTGGCCCTGTGGGCCTGGCTGCGTCCCCGGGGCCAGCGCTTCCCCGGCGGCGTGCTGAGCCTCGCGCTGGCCGCAGGCGTCGCCACGGTGCTGGTGGGCAGCCCCTGCCAGTACGAGAGCGCGTACTTCTGCGCGCGGGTCATCGCCGACGACGCCGCCGGCGGGCGGGTGCTGTACCTGGACACGCTGCGCCACAGCTACGTCGACCTGTTCGACCCCACGCACCTGGAGTTCAGCTACGCCCAGATCGTCGGCGACGTGCTGGAGACCTTCCGGCCGCCGGGCGAGGCGATCAGCGCCCTGCACATCGGCGGGGGCGGCTTCACGCTGCCGCGCTACCTGGCCGCGACCCGTCCCGGCTCCGACAGCCTGGTGCTGGAGTTGGACCCCACGATCGTGCAGATCGCCCGCAGCCAGCTGGGGCTGCGCACCGGCCCGGCGCTGCGGGTGCGGGTCGGGGATGCGCGCCTGGCGCTGGCCGACCAGCCGGCCGGCCGCTACGACCTGGTGGTCGGCGACGCCTTCGGCGGCCTGGCCGTGCCCTGGCACCTGACCACGCGCGAGTTCGTCGGCCAGATCCGTCGCACGCTGCGGCCCGACGGCATCTACGTCGTCAACCTCATCGACTACCCGCCCCTGGGCTTCGCCCGCGCCCAGGCCGCGACGCTGCAGGCCGTGTTCGACCACGTCGCGCTCGTCGCGCCGCCGGCGCGGGTGGCCGGCGCCGAGGGGGGCAACGTCGTGCTGGCCGCCTCGGACGCGCCGCTGCCACTGCGAGCCATCCAGGCGCGCAACGCCGGACGCGGCGACGACGACGTGGTGGTCTCCGGCGCGCGCCTGGACGCCTTCGTCGGCGACGCCCCGATCCTGACCGACGACTACGCTCCGGTCGACCAGCTCCTCACCCCGGCGACGTGATACGGCGCCTGCGCGGCTGGCCCGCTGCGCGGCGGGTCACACGCGGCCGAAGCGGCGGGCGCGGCGTTGGTACTCGGCGACGGCGGCGAACAGGTGGCCGCGGTTGAAGTCTGGCCACAGGACCTCGTTGAACACCAGCTCGGCGTAGGCCGCCTCCCACAGCAGGAAGTTCGACAACCGCTGCTCCCCGGAGGTGCGCACCAGCAGATCGACGTCGGGAGCGTCGGGCTCGTACAGGCGGGCCTGGATCGACTGCTCGCCGATGCCGTCTGGGTGCAGCCGCCCGGCGGCGGCGTCCCGGGCGGCGCGCCGGGCGGCGTCGACGATCTCGGTCCGCCCGCCGTAGTTGAACGCCACCTGCAGGGTCATGCGGCGGTGGCCCGCGGTGCGGGCTTCGGTCTCGCGCATCATGTCGACCAGCCGACCGGGCACCGGCCGGCCCCGCCGGCCGATGAAGCGCACCCGCACCCGCCGCTCGTCGAGCTCGTCGACGCGCCGCAGCAGCAGGTCGCGGTTGAAGTTCATCAGGAAGCGCACCTCCGACGGGGGCCGCCTCCAGTTCTCGGTGGAGAAGGCGAACACCGTCAGGTACTTCAGGCCGATCTCCAGCGCGCCCTCGACGCTGTCGAACAGCGCCGCCTCCCCCGCCTCGTGGCCGGCGTTGCGCGGCAGGCCGCGTTCGCGCGCCCAGCGTCCGTTGCCGTCCATGATGACGCCGACATGGTTGGGCAGGCGCGACCGGTCGATGTCCTGGGCTGTGCTCATCGGCTCCATGACGGGCCCGTTCAGCGCGGGACGAGGTCCCAGGAGCGCAGCGGCTTGCCCAGGTGGTAGGTCAGGAAGCTGTTGAGCAGCGCCCCGGCGGCGCGCCGGACCCGCGGGTGGACCGGCGGCAGCGCCTGCCAATCGGCACGGGCCAGCGCCGCCAGCCAGGTCACGGTGGCGGGGTCCAGCCCCTGGGCGTCCGACGGCGCGCACGACGGGCACAGCAACCCTCCGGCGGCGATGTGGAACACCCGGTGGGGGCCGGGGGCCCCGCAGTGCGCGCACGCCTCCAGGTAGGGGTGGTAGCCGGCCACCGAGGCCAGCCGGATCAGCCAGGCGTCCAGCAGCGTGCCGGGCTGGTCGGGCGCCTGCCGCAGCGCCCGCAGCCCGTCGAGCAGCAGGATGAACAGACGCGTGCAGCGCTCCCGTTCCTGGGCGACCCGGTCGGCGGCCTCGGCCATCGCCGAGCCGCAGACGCTCAGCGCCCAGTCGCCGCGGACCTCCGCGAAGGAGGCGATCAGCTCAGCCTGGGTGACGACGTCGAGGCTGCGCCCCTCGTACAGCTGGACGTCGACGTGGCTGAAGGGTTCCAGCCGGCCGCCGAAGCGCGAGCCGGGACGGCGCACGCCCTTGGCGACGGCACGGACCTTGCCCCGCCCCTGCGTGAGCAGGTGGACGATGCGGTCGGCTTCGCCGAGCTTGTAGGTACGCAGGACGGTGCCCTGCTCACGGTACAGCGCCATGGGGGCCGTCAGCGTAGACCCCCGCCAGCCCGTCGACGCGCAGCGGCCCCCCCGAGGCTCTCGCCTGCGGGCGCTGCGCGCCCTCCGGTCCTCAGCTGCTCAGTAGCCCAGGCGCTGCAGTGCCTTGGGGTCGCGCTGCCACTCACGCATGAGCTTGACCCGCAGGTCCAGGTAGACCTTCGCGCCGAGGATGAGCTCGAGCTCCTCGCGCGCCCGGGTGCCGATGGAGCGCAGCACCGACGCGCCCTTGCCGATGACGATGCCCTTCTGCGACTCCCGCTCGACGTACACGGTCGCCGAGACCACCTCCGTGTGCGGGGACTCGCCCGGTCCCAGCTCCTCGACCACCACGGCGATGGAGTGGGGCACCTCCTCGCGCATGAGCGTGATGGCCTTCTCGCGGATGGTCTCCGCCACCAGCTGCTCACGGGGCTGGTCGGTGACCTGGCCCGCGGGGAAGTACGGTGGCCCTCCGGGCATGCGCTGGACGACGAGGTCAGCCAGGGTGGCGACGTTCGCGCCGGTGACGGCCGACACCGGCACCACCTCCTCCCAGTCGCCCAGCTGGTCAAGGCGCGCCAGCTGGGGCAGCTCGGCGTCACGGCCGACGCGGTCGGCCTTGCCCAGCACGGCGATCGCCGGGGTGGAGACCTCGGCCAGCAGCCGGGCGATGAACTCGTCGCCGCGGCCGATCCGCTGCGAGCCGTCGACCATGAACACGATCGTGTCCACCCCCGACAGGGTGCCGCGGGCGACCTCGTTGAGCCGGCTGCCCAGCAAGGTCTTGGGCTTGTGCAGCCCGGGGGTGTCGACGAACACCACCTGGGCCTCGTCGCGGTGCAGCACCCCGCGGATGGCATGGCGGGTGGTCTGCGGCACCGGGGTGGTGATCGCCACCTTCTGGCCCACCAGCGCGTTGAGCAGCGTGGACTTGCCGACGTTGGGTCGGCCCACGATCGAGCAGAACCCCGAGCGCACCCCGCCAGCGTAGGCGACGCGCTGCCCCGCCGGTGCCGCCCGGCGACCGACAGGCCGGCAGACGGCGCGACCCGGTCCGCCGCTTGAAGCGTTCGCGACGGATGTGTCGTCAAAGATTCAACGGATGCCCGACGGATGACAAGGAGCGGCCCCATGAGCTCGCAGCAGGCGGATCCCGAACTGGTGGGCCACAGCCGGTTCATGCAGGTGTTGGGCGTCCACTTCGAGGAGATCGCCGCGGAGCGGGTGCTCGGCTGGTTCGACAGCGGGCCCCAGCACCACCAGCCGTTCGGCCTGGTCCACGGCGGGGTGTTCAGCGCGGTGATCGAGACGTTCGCGTCCGTCGGCGGCTACCAGGCGGTCAAGGACGACGGCCGGCTGGCGGTGGGGGTGACCAACGTCACCGACTTCCTGCGCCCGCACCGCCAGGGACGGCTGCGGGTCGTCGCGGAGGCGCTCCTGCAGGGCCGCACCCAGCAGCTGTGGCAGGTGGTGATCACCCGGGTCGAGGACGGCAAGACCGTGGCCCGCGGGCAGGTCCGGATGCAGAACGTCAGCACGCCCGGAGAGCGGTAACGTCCCGGTGGGGCCTCGGCGGTCGGGCTTTCCGCCCCTGGATTCCTGTACAATAGCGGGCATGGTCACCGTACACCAAGTGCCGCCAGTTGAGGTCGGCGTCGCGGATTTTCGCCGGCGGCTGAAACATTGGCTGGACCTGGCCAGGGACGGTCAGGAGGTCGTCGTAACAGACCGAGGCCTGCCTGTGGCCCGGGTGATCGGCGCCACCGCGCTCCCCACCCTCGAGCGACTGACCCGAGCGGGTGTCGTCAGCGCCTCCAGCACCCCGTCGCGGCCGCGCGCGAGTGGGGCCCGGAGGGTGCGCTCGCATGGCTCGGTCTCGGAGCTGGTGTCGCAGCAGCGGGAGTGATCCCCGCGGATGGGGATCGCCTACTTCGATACCAGCGCGCTGGTGAAGCTGGTAGTCGACGAGGACGGCAGCGACCTGGCCGCGCAGCTGTGGGATGGCGCCGACGCCGTCACGTCCAGCCGGCTGGCGTACGCCGAGGGACGTGCCGCGCTCGCGGGCGCCGCTCGCCGCGGGCGCCTGAGCGCTGCGGGATTCGCTTCGGCGAAACGGTCCTGGGAGCAGTTCTGGGCAGGGGTGCGACCCGTCGAAGCGCTCCCTGCGATCGTCCGGGCCGCCGGTGACCTGGCCGAACGCTACGCGCTACGCGCCTATGACGCCGTCCACCTGGCCAGCGCGCTTGCGCTCGACGACCGCAGCGTGGTCGTCGCGACCTGGGACCTGCGGCTGCGCGCCGGCGTGCGGCACGCCAACCTGCGTCTGGCTCCCGCCCCGTGACGTGACCTCGCGCGGATCACCGCGGACGGGTGTCCACACGCCGGGCCCGGTCTTGGCGTCAGCCCCAGCGTAGGACGCAGGCAGATCAGCCCGGCGGCGGCGGCGCGCCTGGGCGGCCGGGCAGCCGGCTCGCGTCGAAGGCGTCGGGCAGCAGGTCGCGGCCCAGCACGTAGCGGCCCAGGGCGCCGTCGGCGCCGGCGGCGACCACCGGCAGGTCAGGGGCGAACTCGACCAGGGCCTGGCGGCAGACGCCGCAGGGCGGGCAAGGCCCCGGGCCGTCGGCCACCAGCACCAGGGCGGCGAACTCTCGCGCCCCGGCGGCGACGGCGGCGCCCAGCGCGGCCCGCTCGGCGCACAGCCCGGCGGGATAGGCAGCGCTCTCGACGTTGGCGCCGGAAAAGATCCGCCCGTCGGCGGTCTGCAGCGCGCAGCCAACGCGCAACCTCGAGTAGGGCGCGTAGGCGGCGGCCTGGGCTCGGCGGGCCTGGGCCAGCAGCGCGGCCTCGTGGACCCGCGGCCCTGCGCTCATGCGTCGGGCTGGTCGCCGGCCGCGGTGTCGGCGTCGTCGGGCTCGCGTTCGACGACCACCTCGGCGATGCGGCGGCCGTTGACCCGCTGAGCGGTCAGGCGCAGGCCCTCGACCTCGACCTGCTCGCCCTCCTCGGCGACGTGGCCGAGCATGCCGAACAGCAGGCCCCCGACCGTGTCCCACTCCTCGTCGGGCAGCTGGCAGTCGACGATGCGGCACAGCTCGTCGATCGGCATGCGCGCATCGACCTTCCAGGCGCGCTCGTCGACCTGCTCGATCAGGGGTTCCTCGCGGTCGTACTCGTCGACGATCTCGCCCACGATCTCCTCGAGGATGTCCTCGATGGTCACAAGCCCGGCGGTGGCGCCGTACTCGTCGACCACGATGGCCAGGTGCACCCGCTGGCTCTGCAGCTCGCGCAGCAGGCCGTCGACGGTCTTCAGCTCAGGGACGAAGTAGGCAGGGCGCAGCAGGTCCTCCCAGGGCCCGTCCTCGTCGCCGTCGCTGTGCAGCCGCCCCAGGACGTCCTTGGCGTACACCAGCCCGACGATCTTGTCGCGGTCGTCGCGGTAGACGGGGATGCGCGAGTGGCCCTCCCGCAGCATGACGTCGACGACGTCGCCCAGCGTGTCGTCGACCGACACCATGACCATGTCCGGGCGCGGCACCATGATCTCGCGCACCACCGTGTCGCCGAGTTCGAAGATGGAGTGGATCATGAGGCGCTCGGATTCCTCGATGACCTCGTCCTCCTCGGCGACATCGATCATCTCCCGCAGCTGGTCCTCGGTGACGAACGGACCGCTGGCCAGGCCCTTGCCTGGTGCGATGACGTTGCCGACGCCGATCAGCAGCGACGCCAGCGGCGATAGCGGTCGGGCCAGCAGCGCGATCCAGGGGGCGCTGCGACAGGCCACCTGGTCGGTGCGCTGCAGCGCCAGGGTCTTGGGCGCGACCTGCGCGCCGACGAACAGGAAGGCCGACGCGGTCAGCGCCGACAGCGCGACCGCCGGCCCGCGCGCCAGGTGGTCGTCCACCACCACGGTCAGCAGCGCCACGCCCGTGACCTGGGCGGCGAGGACGAGCAGGGCGAGGATGTTCAGGGTGCGCGCGGGGTCCTTCATGAGCCGCACCAGCGCGCCGGAGCCGGGGCGTCCTTCGTCCTGCAGGCGCAGCGCTCTGGGCAGGGTCATGCGCGCCAGCGCGGTATCGGCGGCCCCGAAGAAGGCCGTGAGCAGTCCCAACAGGCCGGCCGCCGCCAGGGCGTAGCCGTCGGCGGCGCTCATGGCGGGCTCTCCCCGGCACGGAACCCGGTCAGCAGCCGGTCGGTGAGCGCGACCATCTCCCGGCGCTCGTCGGCGTCGTCGTGGTCGTGGCCGAGCAGGTGCAGGATGCCGTGCACCAGCAGCAGGTCGAGCTCGGCGGTCAGGGAGGTACCGTGCTCACGGGCCTGGCGGGCGGCGACCTCGGGGCACAAGACGACGTCGCCGAGGAGGGAGGGTTCGCCCGCCAGACTCTCGCCGGGCAGATCGATAGGGAAGGCCAGCACGTCGGTGGGTCCCTGCGCGCCCATGTGGTGGCCGTTGAGCGCAGCGATCGAGTCGGCGTCGAGGCACAGGATCGACAGCTCCATGGCAGCGGGAACCCGCCGGTCGGCCAGCACGTGGGCGGCGAGCCGGTTGAGCCGCTCGACGTCGACCGGGGTGGCCTGCTCGTCAGCGACGAAGATGGCCATCGGCAGGCCCCGTCTCGGGTCTTCGGACGTCGTGCACGCGGTGCGTGGGCTAGGCGGAGGGCGCCGCGGGCGCCGCCGGGGGGCTGTGGCGAGCCTCGTCGAACATCCGGTACGCCTCGACGATCTCCTGGACGATGCGGTGACGGACGACGTCGCGGCCGGTCAGTTCGCAGAAGGCCACCCCGTCGATGCCGGCGAGGATGTCACGCACGACCAGCACGCCGGAGCGGCGACCGCGGGGCAGGTCGATCTGGGTGACGTCGCCGGTGACCACCGCCTTCGACCCGAAGCCCAGCCGGGTCAGGAACATCTTCATCTGCTCGGCGGTGGTGTTCTGCGCCTCGTCCAGGACGATGAAGCTGTCGTTGAGGGTCCGGCCGCGCATGTACGCCAGCGGCGCAACCTCGATCGTCCCCCGCTTCATGTGCAGCTCGATCTGCTCGACGTCCATCATGTCGTAGAGGGCGTCGAACAGGGGGCGCAGGTACGGGTCGATCTTCTCGTACAGGGTGCCCGGCAGGAAGCCCAGCCGCTCGCCGGCTTCGACCGCGGGGCGGGTGAGGATGATGCGGTTGACCTCTTTGTGGCGCAGGGCCTGCACCGCCATGGCCATCGCCAGGTAGGTCTTGCCGGTGCCGGCGGGTCCGATGCCGAACACGACCGTATTGGCGCGGATGGCGTCCAGGTAGCGCTTCTGGCCGGCGGTCTTGGGGCGGATGGCGCGCCCGCGATGGCACAGGGCCTCGTCCGACAGCACCTCGGAGGGACTGGGATGCTCGGCTGCCTGCACCATGCCGATCGTCGCCCGGACGTTTCCCTCGTCGAGGCCGTGGCCGGCGTCGAGCAGTTTGATGAACTCCTCGAACAGGTGGACGACCTTGGCGGTCTCCGGGTCCGAGCCGGTGACGGTGATCTCGTTGCCGCGCACGAGGATGTCGACGTCGAAGGCGCTCTCGACGAGCTTGAGCAACTCGTCGCGGGTTCCCAGCAGGGCCACCATGGCGTGGTGGCCGGGTACGGAGGTCTTGACCTTCGTTGTGCTCGCCAAGCGGATGCTCTGGGGGTTGGAGGAGGCCGGGGTCGGTGGTGCCCGGCGACAGCGAGTGTACCGTCCGTGACCCACCAGGGTACAGATCCGTCCCCAGGCGACGACCAGGCTCGCCAGGAGACCCTGGTGGCGCTCCCGACCGACGGCAGGCTCACGAGCCCGGCGGGATCGGTCAGGGCGAGGGCGGCCGCGCAGCGGCCGCCGGCGGGCGGGGATCTGTGTAGGACACCGTCGGGTCGATCAGGACGTTGACGAGATAGGGCACGCCGGCGGCGAGCCCACGTTCGAACGCGGGCGCGAGGTCCGAGGGTCGCTGCACCGTCTCGCCGGCGCCCCCCAGTGCGGTGACGACCTCGTCGTAGCGCAGGCCTGGCTGCCGGTCGGCGGCGCCGTCCCCGTCGTCGTCGCGCTGGCGCCCGGGCTCCCTGTCCGGCCAGATCCCGTTGTTGCCCACCACGACGAGGACCGGCAGCCGGTGACGCACGAGCGTGGCTGCGTCCATCATGCCTCTGGCCGCGGCCCCCTCGCCGAGCACGGCGACCACCTGGCGGTGGGGATGCGCCAACCGGGCAGCGGCCGCGTAGCCCATGCCGGTGCCCAGGCAGCCGAAGGGTCCGGGGTCGAGCCAGCACCCGGGCGTGTAGGTGTCGACGTAGCAGCCGACGAAGGACATGAGGTCGTCGCCGTCGCCGATGACGACCGCGTCGCGGTCCAGCAGCCGCCGCAGCTCGCCGCAGACCCGGGCGGGGTGGATCGGGGCGGCGTCGGATTCCAGCAGGGCGGCGTCGGCGGCGCGCGCGGCGGCCTCCGCGTCGCGCAGCTGCTCGCTCCAGGCCCGGCGTTGCTCGGTCGCCTCACCGACGGCCTCGGCGAGGGCGGTCAGGGCGGCGGCGAGGTCGCCCGCGACGCCGGCCGCCAGCTCGACGTGCCCGGCGAGCAGCCCGGGATGGTCGGCCACGTGCATCACCCTGGCGTCGGCGCAGCGGTCGAAGCCCACACGCGAGTCCAGGGGCATGCCGACGACGGTGACGAGGTCGGCGCGGCTCAGCGCCAGGCCCCGGGCCCTGGACACCACCAGGTCGTGGTCCGCAGGCAGGCAGCCCCGGCCCATGCCCTGGAGCACGACCGGCAACCCGGCGGCGTCGACCAGGTCGCGCAGCGCCGCGTAGGCTCCGCCCAACCACACGTCGGTGCCGGCCACGAGCAGCGGCCGCTCCGCGCGACGCAGCTCGGCGGCCGCCGCCGCGACGGCGTCGAGATCGACTTCGACGGGCTCGGGGGGTGGCGGGCCGGCGACCGTGACCTCGTCCGCCCGGGCGACCATGACGTCGGCGGGGATGTCGACCAGGGCCGGCCCGCGGTGGGGGGTGCCCGCTGCGCGCAGGGCCCCGGCGACGGCCGGGGCGACGGCCGCGGGCTCGCTGGCGGTCGCCGCGTGCTTGACGAGCGCTGCCACCACGGCCTGGTGGTCAGGCTCCTGCAGGTTGCCGCTCCCGACCGTGGCCGGCGGGGCGCGGCCGGCCAGGACCGTCAGCGGCGACCCGCCGGAGGCGGCCGTGGCGATCGCGCTGAGCGCGTTGATGACCCCCGGCCCGGCGCTCAGCGCGGCGACCTGGGGTCGGCGGGTGAGCTTGGCCATCGCTTCGGCGGCGAAGGCGGCCGCCTGCTCGTGGCGCGTGTCGACGATGCGCACCCCCTCGTGGCGGCAGCCGTCGTAGAGGGGGAAGAGGTCGCCGCCGGGCAGGGTGAACAGCTGCTCCACCCCCGCGCGCCTGAGCGCGCGGACCGCCAGACGGCCGCTGGGCAACTCCCCCATCGGCACCCTCTCGTTGTCGACGCTCGCCGCGAAGGCTAGCCCCCCGCGCCCCAGGTGGCCGCCGTGGGGATGACGGGCTGACTGGCGCGCGTCCTCAACCAGTCGTCGAGCCGGGCGATCGTGACCGGGTGGCTGAGGTAGTAGCCCTGAGCGACGTCACACCCCAGTGTGACCAGCCGGTTCCAGGTGGCCCGATCCTCCACCCCCTCGGCGACGACCCGCAGGCCGAGGTTGCGGGCCAGGTCGATGGTGGAGCGCACGATGACCGCGTCGCTGGCTGCCGACAGCATCTTCGTCACGAACGACCGGTCGATCTTGATCTCGTCGACGGGCAGGCGACCCAGCGACGACAGCGACGAGTAGCCGGTGCCGAAGTCGTCGATGGCCAGGCTCACCCCCATCCCCCGCAGCTTGGCCAGCACCTCCTCTGTGCGCCTGGGGTCGGTCATCATGCAGCTCTCGGTGATCTCCAGACGCAGCATCCTGGCCGGCACCTGAAACTCGACCAGCAGCCGCGCCACCTCGTCGGGCAGCTCGAGGTCGAGCAGGTTGCGCACCGACAGGTTCACCGCCACGGTGAGGTCGACGCCGGTCGAGCGCCACCGTTGGCACTGCTGCAGCACGCAACGCAACACGTAGCGGGTCAGGCCCCGGATGAGGCCCGCCTGCTCGGCGAGGGGGATGAACTCGTCGGGCGCGATCGGTCCGTGCACGGGGTGGTGCCAGCGCACCAACGCCTCGACGCCGACCACTCGCCCGGTCCGCAGCTCGGCCTGAGGCTGGTAGTGGACGGCCAGCCCGCTGCCGGCGATGGCGGCCTGCAGCTCGCAGACGAGGGTCAGGCGGCGCGGGCTGTACTGGTCGCGTTCGGGCGCGTACAGCTCGACGCCGCTCTGGCTGAGCTTCGCGTGGTACATCGCGACGTCGGCGCAGCGCAGCAGGATCGAGGAACTGTGCCCGTGGTCGGGGGCGAGGGCGATGCCGATGCTGCCGCCGACCTGCAGCAACATGTCGTCCACGTCGAACGGCTGGCACAGCCGCGCCCGGATCCGCTCGGCGACCCTTACGGCCACAGCGCCGGCCACGGCGGGCAGCAGGACCGCGAACTCGTCGCCGCCGAGGCGGGCGATGCTGTCGCAGGGACGCAGCGCGTCCCTGATGCGTGCGCCGATCTGCTGCAGCAGACGGTCACCGGTGTGGTGGCCGAGCGTGTCGTTGACGTCCTTGAAGCGGTCCAGGTCGATGAGCATGACCGCCACCCTGGCCCCGGTGACGTCGGCAGCGATGGCCGCCTGGACCTGTTCGTGGAACAGACCCCGGTTGGGCAGGCCTGTCAGCGAGTCGTGCAGCGCCTGGTGCTCGCGGTCCGCGGCCTCCTGGCGAAGCCGGTCGATGAGCGCGCTGTTCTCCAGCGCCATGCTCGCGTGATTGGCCAGCGTCTCGAACAGCTTGAGGTCCCAGACACCGAAGGTGGAGACGTCGCCGAGACGGTTGCCGACCAGCAGCGTCCCCAGAGCGCCGCCCTTGCCGGACAGGGGGACGACCATGGCGTCCTTGAGCGCCCGCGCGTGCAGGAAGGCGCGCAGGGCCGGCGTTGACGGGTTGCGCCGTGCCAGGACCGCCCGTCGGCCTTCGACGACCTCGATCAGGGGGGCGCCGCGGGGCTCCCGGAAGCGGTCGTCGGGTCCCAGCGCCAGCGACAGCGACGGGCGGTTGCCCCTCGGAGCGGTCAGGACGACTTCGGCGATCTCCGCCTGCAGCAGGTCGCGGGCCTGCTCCAGCAGCGTGCGCGCCATGGCCTCCGTGGGCATGGGCTCGTCGATGCGGGTCAACTCGTGCAGCCGCTCGAGGCTGTCGTGGCGCTGCCGCCAGGAGCCGTAGCCTCGGTAGGCGCACGACATGACCACCGCCACCACCGCCACGAACCACACCGCGGCGGGCTGGAACCACAGGATCGTGACGGCCAGCAGCGCCAGGCTGGTGTTGGTCACCGTGGCCACCATCGAGGCCACGAGCACCCAGCGGAAGATGTGGGGCTGCCACCGCCCCTCGTAGACCGAGATCGCCAGCGGGACGGCCAACGCCCGCAACGCCCAGGTGGCCAGCAACGCGGCCGCCAGCGCGGCGGACCATCCCCGGGGCGTCACCGGGGTGCCGCCGCCGAGCAGCCAGCGGTACAGGACGATCGCGGTGCAGGCCTCCAGCCAGAACACGGCCAGGTTGAACGACGCCTTGAGCACCGGTTGGCGCCGGTGCAGGAGCAGCGCCAGGGCCGATCCCGTCAGGTGGGCGAGCACCAGCTCGTCCGGTCGGGCGAACACGAGACCGAGCACGAGTGGCACCTCGCTCATCGAGCGCGAGTGCACGTGGCGGCGGAAGGAGACGTGGAACACCGACGCTTCGGCGAGCGCGAACAGCGTGGCCAGCACCCACACGGGCAGGCGCAGCGGCACCTGCAGCGGGGCCAGGGGGCCGACCGCGGCGACGTGCAGGCCTCCGGCCGCGGCGGCCAGCACCGTGGTCAGGGCCCACACCCGGGCGCTTCCGCTAGCCGGCGGCCGCGTCATCGACCGTGGCGGTCCCGGCTGGACGGCCGCCAGGGTCAACCCCACCCGGCCGACGACCAGGCGTCCGCCGACCAGCTGTCGCCCGACCAGGAGTCGCCCGACCACGAGTCGCCGTTCCACACGCCCGACCAGCTGTCGCCCGACCAGGAGTCGCCCGACCAGGAGTCGCCCGACCACGAGTCGCCGTTCCAGGTCCCGCCGGACCACGTGGTGCCCGACCACGACCCGCCGGCCCAGCTGCTGCCCTCCCAGGCCGCCGCGGACCAGCCGTAGGCGTCCCACAGCGCCCCGGACGCGTCGACCTCACCGACCAGCGCGTCGGACGGGTGCAGAGAGCCTCGCGCGGCCTCCATCAGGCCCAGGCCGGCGGCGGGCACCCACGACTGGCGGTGGTCGGGCGTTGCGGCCCGGGCGGCGTTCTTCAGGTTGATCAGGCCGGAGCCCTGGGCCACCGGATCGGCGCTGGGCAGCGCCAGCGCGTTGGCGGTGACCAGGCTCTTGACCTGGTCGGGGGTGAGCGCCGGGCGCTGCTGCAGCAGCAACGCCACCCCCCCGGACACGCTCGCGCTGGCCTGCGACGTCCCGCTGCCCCGGAAGAAGCGCTCATCGACGCGCGCGCCAGGGTGCGCGAGGTCCAGGTGGGAACCCGGATCGCGCAGCGAGGTGATCGACGCGCCGGGAGCCACCAGGTCGGGGTTGCGCAGCCCGTCGCCGCGGCTGGACCAGTCGGGGATCTGGTCGTCGTGCGTCGGCTTGGTGCCCATGAGGTCGTTCGCGCCGACGGCGATGACGAAGGGGTCGTAGGCGGGGTTGTTCATGCGCTGGTCGCCGAAGCCCTCGTTGCCGGCGGCGGCCACCACGACGATGCCGCGGCTCCAGGCCACCTCCACGGCGTAGGCCAGCGGGTCGAGCGTGTAATCCTGGATTCCGTCGGTGCCGAACGCCAGGTTCAGCACCCGGATGTTGAGCCCCGGGTCGTTGCGGTGCTGGACCACCCAGTCGATGGCGGCGATGACCTGGGACACGTCGGTCGTGCCGTTGGCGGTGGCCACCTTCACGCTGACCAGCGTCGCGTCGGGGGCGATGCCGGCGAAGTGCGCCGGGTCGCCGCTGTCGGCCTGCCCGTCTCCGTCGCTGTCGACCAGCGACCAGCCCGGGTCGCGCCCGGCGATGATGCCGGCCAGGTGGGTGCCGTGCCCGTAGGTGTCGAGGTGGCGCAGCCCAGGGTCGCCACCCTCGAACGACAGGTCCGGGCCGTGCACGACGCCGGCTTCCAGACCTTGCACGGGCACGGTCCCGGAGTCGACGAGGGCCACGCCGATGCCCGCGCCGGTGTAGCCGCGCTCCCACAGGTAGGGCGCCTCGATCAACTCGGCCACGGTCTTGGTGGAGCCGAGGTCACCGCCCGTCGAGGCCTCGCCGTGGAGGCGGACCGGGGCGTCAGGGGTGACCGAGCGCACGCCCGGGGACTGCGCCAGCAGCGCCACCGCCGGCCCGGGGACCGTGGCCGCGAAGCCGTCGATGATCGCCAGTCTCCGACCGACCTGGCCGCCCAGGGCCGCGACGAGCCGCTGGGGCGCCGCGCCGGCACCGGGCAGCTTGCGGACCACGACGCCCACCGCCGGCGGCTCGGGTCCGGCCGAGGGAGCCGCGGCCAGCCCCGCGACGACCAGCGCCGTCACCACCGCGACGACCGCGTGCCTTGCACGAAGCGCCCCGGTGCCCGCGGTCGCCGTCGTGGCCCCTCGCATCATGAAAGGTCCTGTTCCCACCGCGCCAAGATGGTCGTTTAGTAACGACCATCCCGATTCATGAGACAGGATATCGCCTGGCGTAGTCTGGGCGCAACTGTGCGTCTATGGTTCGAGGCGCGGGACGGCCACCGGCCTGCGTCGGTCGACCGCTCGTCGCGACCAGGCGGCACGGCGAAATGGGCCGCGGTTGCCCGCGTCGGCCACGTGGGTCATCCGACCAGCAAGCTCGCCGCGGACTCCGGCCACTCCGCGGTCATCGTGTGGGCAAGGTGGTCGGGTTGTTTGGTCAGAGCTTCAGCCGTCGCCCGCCGCTTCAGCTGCGGTACTCGTAGAACCCGCGTCCGGCCTTGCGGCCCAGCAGGCCGGCCTCGACCATCCGCAGCAGCAGGGGCGGGGGCGCGTACAGGGGCTCTTTGAACTCCCCGTACAGCGACTGGGCGACCGCCATCGTCGTGTCCAGGCCGATGAGGTCGGTCAAGGCCAGTGGCCCCATGGGATGGTTGCAGCCCTCGACCATGCCCGCGTCGATGTCCTCGGCGGTGGCGAAGCCCGACTCGAGCATGCGCATGGCCGACAGCAGGTAGGGGATCAGCAGCGCGTTGACGATGAAGCCCGCCCGGTCCTTGGAACGGATCACCCGCTTGCCCAGCTGCGTCGCGGCGAAGCGCTCGGCGCGCTCAACAGTGTCGTCGCCGGTCAGCAACGACGGCACCAACTCGACGAGGTGCAGCACGGGGACAGGGTTGAAGAAGTGCAGGCCCACGACCTTGTCGCGACGCTGGGTGGCCATCGCCAGCTTCATGATCGGGATCGACGAGGTGTTGGAGGCCAGAATGGCCCGGGGGTCCTCGACGACCTTGTCGAGGGTCGAGAAGACCTCCAGCTTCAAGGGCTCGTCCTCGGGAACGGCCTCGATGACGAGCTGGCGGTCGGCCACGTCGTCCCACTCGGTGGTGAGGCGGATGCGATCGCGGGCCGCCGCCCGCTCGGCGACGGACAGCTTGCCGGCCTTGACCGCCCGCGCCATCGAGCGCTCGATGGCCTGGTGACTGCGTCGGCCGGCGGCCACGTCGACCTCTCGGACGACCACGTCGAGACCGGCTCGCGCCGCGACCTCGGCGATGCCCGTGCCCATGAGCCCGCCGCCGACCACGGCGACGCGCGCGATGTCCGTACTCAAATGGAACCCTCCGCGCTGACCGTTTCGTCGCTGCGAGGCTAGCAGCCCGGTTCGCCAGCGAGCTCAGCACGCGGCAGGATGCTGGTCCCGACGACACGGCGAGGCGACGCACGATGACCACGGACTGTCTGTTCTGCAAGATCGTCGCCGGCGAGGAGGCCGCCGAGCGGGTGGCCGCGGACAACGGCATCATCGCCATCAACGACAAGTACCCGCGTGCGCCGGTGCACGTGCTCGTGATCCCCGAGGTCCACGTGGACTCGGCCCACGACCTGACCGACGAGCACCACGAGCTCCTGGCAGGCTGCTTCCGGCTGGCCCGGCGCGTCGCCGACCAGCAGGGCATCGCCGAGGGCTACCGGGTCGTGACCAACATCGGTCCCCGCGGCGGCCAGGCCATCCCCCACCTGCACTTCCATGTCTTGGGCGGCAAGCAGCTCGGCCATGTCGACTAGGGTGAGGGCGGCCGCGCAGCGGCCGCCGGCGGGCGGGGATCCGACTGCCGCGGACCGGGGTCAGTCCGCGCCCGTGCCCGGTCCCGCCGGCCGTCCCGGCTCGTGCGCGAGCGCGCCGGGACGCTCGTGTGGCGCGCGACCACAGTCGCAGCGCCCCGCCTGGCCCGACGCCTTCCGGGCCATGCCGAGCGTCGGCAGGACCTTCGTGCCCGGCGGAGTCTACAGACGGACCCTGCCGCACTCGGGGCAGACGACCTGGTTGGGCTGGGCTTCCATGTGGGGGTCCCTTCGGGCTCTGACGAGGACGCGGGGTTATCCCCTTTGTAGCAGGCCCTCCGCCAGGGCGGGCGCGCGGGCTCCCTACGAGGCCCCGAAGGCGTCCCGCAGCCGGCCGAGCAGGCCCCTGCTGTCCTGGCTGCCGGCGTCCAGCGCCTCCCCGCGCAGCTCCGCCAGGCGCCGCAGCAGATCGTGCTCCTCGTCGCTGCGCGGGGCGGGGGTCTGCACCCGGCAGTGCACGTGCAGGTGGCCCCGGGCGCCGCCGCCGTTCAGCTTGGGCATGCCCTGGCGCTTGAGCGTCAGCACGTCGCCCGTCTGCGTGCCCGCGGGAACGCGCAGCATGTGCTCCCCGTGCAGGGTCGGAACCTTGACCTGACCGCCGAGCGCGGCCTGGGTCATCGGCAGGCGCAGCTCGCAGTGCAGGTCGTCGCCGTCGCGGGTGAACACGTCATGGGGCTCGATGTGCAGGCGCACGTAGAGGTGTCCGCTGGAGCCGCGCTGGCGGCCGGCCTCTCCCTGGCCACTGAGCCGCAGCCGGGTGCCGTCGCCGACCCCTGGGGGGACGGGGACGGTGACGGTCTCGGTGCTCTGCAGCCGGCCCTCCCCACGGCAGTCCCCGCACGGGTTGGCGAGCCGCTGGCCCTGCCCCCCGCAGGCCGGGCACACGGTCGTGGTCAGCATCTGGCCGAACACGCTGCGGCTGACCTGCTGGACGGCCCCGGCACCGCCGCAGCGATCGCAGCGCACCGTGCCCGAGCCCGGGTCCGCCCCCGAGCCAGCGCAGCGCTCGCAGGTGCGGCGGATGGTGACGTCCACGTCCCGGCTGGTGCCCGAGGCGGCCTCCTCCAGCGTCACGGAGACGTCGACCACGGCGTCGCGCCCGGCGCGCCGACCGCTCCGCGAGTCGCGGGGTGGCGCGGTCCGCGACCCGCCAAAGCCGCCGAAGAACGTCTCGATGAGGTCCGACAGGTCGCCGAAGCCCTCGAACGGGTCGCCCCCGGCCATGCCGGCGGGGCCCCGGGGGTCGCCGAAGCGGTCGTAGTTGGCGCGTGCCCGCGGGTCCTTGAGCACCTCGTAGGCGGCGGTGAGCTGCTTGAACTGCTCAGGGTCGCCACCGGCGTCTGGGTGCAGGTCCCGGGCGCGCCGGCGGTACGCGCGCTTGATGTCGTCGTCGCTGGCGTCGCGGCGGACGCCGAGGATGTCGTAGAGATCTTGCACAGACGGTCCCTGGTCGCTGCGATCGTCGCCCCGCGGTCGGCCTAGGGGCCTGACGGGGCGTTGCCCCCGCCGGACAACTCGGCGAGCGCCTTCTCCAACGACGAGGCTACCGCCTGGACGGCTGCCAGGGTCCGGGGATAGTCCATCCGGGTGGGGCCCAGCACCCCCAGGGACCCGCTCGCATGGCCGGCCTCGTAGCGGGCCGCCACCACCGAACAGGCCGCCAGCTCGACCAGTGGCAGCTCCGTGCCGATGCGCACGGCCGGGTCGCCGGCTTCCACCGCTGCCCGCAGCATCTTGAGGACCACGACCTGCTCCTCCAGCGTCTCGAACACCTGTTTGACCTGCTCCAGGCGGTCGAAGTAGCCCTCCCCGGCGATGTTCGCGGTGCCGCCGACGAACACCTGCTCGCTGGGCGGTCCCACCAGACCGTCGCGGACCGCTTCCGCCACGGCCTCGACCAGTCCGCGCACCTCGGGAGGCGCCCCAGCGCCCAGGCCGCTGATGACGTCGCGGGCCTGGCTCAGCCACAGCCCGCACACGGCCTCGTTGACGGCGTGGCGGGCCCGACCGATCTCCTGCTCGGCGACGGGGGCGTCCAGGTCGAGCATGCGCTTCTCGACCCGCCCGGTGTCGGCGATGAACACCGCCAGGACACTGGTCGGTCCGAGCTGCACCAGCTCGACGTGGCGCAGCCGGCTGCGGTCCAGGCGTGGGGCCGCGACCAGGGCCGCGAAGCGGGTCAGCCGCGACAGGACCCCCGAGGTGCGCCGCAGCAGCTCCTCCAGGTCAGCCGACCCCAGCAGGAGCTGCTCGAGGGCGGCGCGTTGGTCCGGCGAGAGCGTGGCGACGCCGGGCAGCGAGTCGACGTAGAAACGGTAGCCCTTGTCGGTCGGCACCCGCCCGGCCGACGGGTGGGGATGGGTGATGAACCCGGCTTCCTCCAGCGCGGCCATGTCCGAGCGCACCGTGGCCGGCGACACGCCGAAGCTCCAGCCCTCCACGAGCCGCTTCGAGCCGACCGGCTCCCCCTCGCGGATGTATGCCTGGACGATCGCCTTGAGGATCGCGGCCTTGCGTTCGTCGAGGTCGAGCACGCTGTCGTCCCTCACTGCACCACGGCCTCCTGACAACCACCGCACTGGCAGTCACGACAACGAGTGCCAGGGCCATCATGGCACCTGAGCCTGGGCGGCTCAATGACCCGGGTCAGGCCGCCAGCAGACGCAGGATGACCCCGCCGGCCAGGGGGCGGCCGGCTGCGGTCAGCCGCAGGCGGCGGCCGTCGTCGTCCAGCAGCCCGGCGCGCACCGCAGCCCCAGCCCCGGCCTCGTCGATCGGCTCGACGGCCGTCCGGGCCACGCCTTCGCTCAGGCGCAGCCCCATCATGAGCCGCTCGCAGCGGCGGGCGTCGTCGTCGAGGACCTCGGCGCCGGAGGTGGTGGTCCGGCCGGCCAGCGCGGCGTCGGCGTAGCGGGCCGGCGAGCGCAGGCTCCACCAGCGCCGACCGGCCCAGTGCCCGTGCGCGCCGGCACCGACCCCCAGCCAGTTGCCCCCACGCCAGTAGCCGAGGTTGTGGCGGCAGGCGCGCCCCGGGCGGGCCCAGTTCGAGATCTCGTAGCGCTCGAAGCCCGCCGCCGTCAGGCGGGCGTCGGCGACGGCCATGCGCGCGCCCGCGACCTCGTCGTCAGGCGCCGCGGCGGTGCCCGCGCGCACCCGTGCGGCGTACCCGGTGGTGGGCTCGAGGGTCAGGGCGTAGGCCGAGACGTGGTCCAGGCCGGCGGCGACGGCCGTGTCCAGGGTGGCGGCCCAGTCGGCCCCGGCCTCGGCCGGGGCGCCGTAGATGAGGTCGAGGCTGACCTGGGACACCCCGGCGCTGCGGGCGTCGGCGACGGCGCGCAGCGGCCGCTCCGGGTCGTGTCGGCGGCCCAGGAAGGCCAGGACGTGGGACGCGAAGGACTGCGCCCCCATCGACAGTCGGGTCAGCCCGGCGTCGACCAGCTCGGCAAGCGCCGCGACGGTGACGGTCTCGGGGTTGGCCTCGACGGTCACCTCGGCGTCGGCCGCCACCGGCAGCAGGTCGCGCACACGACGCAGGACCCCGGCCAGCTCGGCGGGCGGCAGCAGGGTGGGGGTGCCGCCGCCGACGAAGACGCTGGTGAAGGTGGGCCAGCGGTCATCGACGTCCGCGCCGGGCGGCGCGACGGCGCGCGGCCCGGCGCCGGCGACCGCGGCCAGGTCGGCGCCCAGCCCGGCGACGTAGCGGCCGATGAGGTCGTCCAGGCCGGTGTAGGTGTTGAAGTCGCAGTAGTGGCAGCGGTGCGCGCAGAACGGCACGTGCAGGTAGACGCCGGCCTCACTCATTCGCCGACCGACAGCGCGGCAACGAAGGCCTCCTGGGGGATCTCCACCGCGCCGACGCTCTTCATGCGCTTCTTGCCTGCCTTCTGCTTCTCCAGCAGCTTGCGTTTGCGAGTGACGTCGCCCCCGTAGCACTTGGCGACCACGTCCTTGCGCCGGGCCTTGATGGTGTCGCGGGCGATGATCTTGCCGCCGATCGCCGCCTGGACCGGGACGTCGAACAGCTGGCGGGGGATGAGCTCGCGCAGTTTGCCGACCATGGCCTTGCCGTACTCGTGCGCCTTGGCCCGCGGGACGATGGCGCTGAACGCGTCGACCGGCGCCCCGTGCAGCAGGATGTCGACGCGGACCAGGTCGGCGCGCTGCCAGCCGGCGGGCTCGTAGTCCAAGGTGGCGTAGCCGCGGGTGGACGACTTCAGCCGGTCGAAGAAGTCGAAGATGATCTCGGCCAGCGGCAGCCGGTAGCGAAGCTCGACGCGTTCGGGACTCAGATACTCCATCTTGGCCAGCTCGCCGCGGCGCCGCTCGCACAGCTGCATGACCGCCCCGACGTGCTCGCTGGGGCACAGGATCACCGCGTCGACGACCGGCTCCAGGATGTGGTCGACGCGGTTGGCGGGGGGCAGCTCGGAGGGGTTGGACACCCGCACGACGGTGGGCTGGTCGCCCGGTGGCGGCCGTTCAGGCGATCCCCGGCCCCCTCCGGCGCCTGCGGCGCCGCCGGCATCCCGCAGGTGGACCTCGTAGGCGACGTTGGGGGCGGTGGTCACCAGGGGGATGTCGAACTCCCGGTCGAGCCGTTCGGAGACGATCTCCATGTGCAGCAGGCCAAGGAAGCCGCAGCGGAAGCCGAAGCCCAAGGCCGTGGAGGTCTCGGGTTCGAAGCTGAAGCTGGCGTCGTTGAGCCGCAGCTTGCCCAGGGCGTCGCGCAGCTGCGGGAAGTCGTCGGCGTCCAGCGGGTACAGGCCGCAGAACACCATCGGCGTCGGCTCCCGGTACCCGGGCAGGGGCGCGGCCGCCGGCCTGGCGTGGTCGGTGACGGTGTCGCCGACGCGGGCCTGGTCCACCTGCTTGATCGCGGCGGTGAGGTAGCCGACCTCGCCGGGGCCCAGGGCGTCGATCGGCTTGGGATCCGGCGAGATGACGCCGAGCTCGTCGATCGCATGGTGGAAGCCGGTGGCCAGCAGCCGCACGTCCAGCTGGGGACGCAGCACACCGTCGACCACCCGGACGTAGACGACGACGCCCCGGTAGGGGTCGTAGACGGAGTCGAAGATCAGCCCCCGGGGCGGGGAGCCGGGGTCGCCGGTCGGCGCGGGCACCGCCTCGACGACCCGCTCGAGCACCGCGGTGACGCCCTGGCCGGTCTTGGCGCTGACCGCCAGGACATCGTCGGGCCGGCCGCCGAGTAGCGCGGCGATCTCGGCGGCGACCTGCTCGGAGCGGGCGGCGGGCAGGTCGATCTTGTTGAGGACAGGGATGACCTCCAGGCCGGCCTCGATGGCCGCGTAGAGGTTGGCGAGGGTCTGCGCCTGGATGCCCTGGACCGCGTCGACGAGCAGGATCGCCCCCTCGCAGGCGTTCAGCGCCCGGCTGACCTCGTAGGAGAAGTCGACGTGGCCGGGGGTGTCGATGAGGTTGAGCAGGTACTCGTGGCCGTCGCGGGTGACGTAGGGCATGCGCACCGCCTGGGCCTTGATGGTGATGCCCCGCTCCCGCTCGATGTCCATGCGGTCCAGGTACTGGTCGCGCATCATCCGCGCGTCGACGAGCCTGGTTTCCTGCAGCATCCGGTCGGCCAGCGTCGACTTGCCGTGGTCGACGTGGGCGATGATGGCGAAGTTGCGGATGCGTTGTATGGGATAGGTCATAGCGGAGTGCCCGAAGCCGAGACTGGCAACGGTCGGCCCCGGCCGATGCTAACGGCACGCAGTGGTCGCCGCCGCGCCGAGGCGGCAGCGCCGCGGCCGGGCCCCAGCAGCCAGGAGGTGCAGCGTGACCCCGCTGGAGGAACTGCGAGAACGCGCCGAGGAGATGCTGCTGTCCAGGCCGGCCGAGACCACCCCGGAGTTGTCCTGGCTGGTCGCTGAGCTGGAGCGGCAAAAGCAGGTCGTCCTGGGCCTCATCGACTACCTGCTCGCCACCGGGCACTAGCCCCAATGTTGCACGGTGGGCTCTCCGGCCCTCAACGAGCGGTGAGCCCGCCTTCCGAGTCGCACGCTCACTGACGGTGACTGCAGTTTGCACACCGCAGCTGGTGAAACGCAGCTGGTGAAACTTTGTGGCTAGCTTGATCGCCGCCCGCCCCCCGCGGGCCGTCAGCGCGCCCGGTGGCCCGC